>CAXUIQ010000479.1:0-3539 GCA_964250815.1 uncultured Acetobacteraceae bacterium | reverse complement strand
GGTGTGGCTGGTCGTGTTCTACGGCTTCGCGGTCATGGACGGGCTGGGGCCGCGCATGGCGGAGGACCCGGCCTTGGTCGCGCAGGCGCTGGTGGCCGCGTTCGCCGCGAACTACGGGCTGAACGCCCTCACGACGCTGGCATTCGCCCGCTGGGGGCTGCCGGAAGCGGCGACGGCGGGGCTGATGGGCGGCAACCGCAACATGGCGCTGTACCTCGCCGTGCTGCCCGCCACGACCGACCCGCGGCTCGCCCTGTTCTTCGGCATCTGCCAGTTTCCGCTGTTCCTCAGCCCGGTCCTGCTGCGGCCCCTGTACCGGCGGCTGGCGCGGACGAGGGAACCGGCCTGACGCCCAGCAGGTGCGCGATGGCGTAGGTGAGGTCGGGGCGGTTCAGGGTGTAGAAGTGGAACTCGTCCACCCCGTTCGCCTGCAACAGGCGCACCTGCTCGGCGGCGACGATGGCGGCGATCATGCGCCGGGTTTCCGGGTCGTCCTCGGTGCCCTCGAACATGGTGCCGAGCCAGTCCGGCACGCTTGCGCCGCACATGGCGCTGAACTTCGCCGCTTGGGCGTAGTTGGACACCGGCATGATGCCCGGCACGACCGGCGCGGTGATCCCGGCGGCCAGCGCCCGGTCCAGGAAGCGCAGGAACACCGTGCCGTCGAAGAAGTACTGCGTGATCGCCCGGGTCGCCCCGGCGTCGAGCTTGCGCTTGAGGTTGTCAAGGTCCTGGTCGGGGTTGAGCGCCGCCGGGTGCGTCTCGGGGTAGGCTGCGACCGACACCTCGAAGTCCGCCACGCGCTTCAGCCCGGCCACCAGGTCGGCGGCATAGGCATAGCCCTCCGGATGCGGCGCGTACTCCTGGCCCGGCGGCGCGTCGCCGCGCAGCGCCACGATGTGCCGCACGCCGGCGTCCCAATACTGCCGGGCCACGTCATCGACCTCCCCTCGCGACGCGCCGACGCAGGTGAGGTGCGCGGCCGGGGTCAGGCCGGTCTCGTTCACGATCCGGCTGACCGTCGCGTGGGTGCGGGCCTGCGTGGAGCCGCCCGCGCCGTAGGTGACGGACACGAAGCGCGGCGCCAGCCGTTCCAGCCGGCGGATGCAGGTCCAGAGCTGCGCTTCCAGCGCATCGTTCTTCGGCGGGAAGAACTCGAAGGACAGCGCCGGCGCCGGAAGCGCTGCCGAGCGGGCCGGCAACCCGGCGAAGCGCGGACCCGTCAGCCAGCGCTCCAGGGTCGCGGGCGCCTCGGCCTCGGGCGGATGGGCGGTGATCTGGTTCATGATGCAATCCCGGCTATGCTGGCGCGGCGCGCTGTCCACGCTGATCTTGGTAAATGGCGGACCTCACGCAACGTCGCGTTCCGCTGCACGTTCGGCAGGCTGATCCGTGGGACCATAGACCGCCCGCCGTAGAACCGCCATACGATGATCGAAAGCACAACCCACCCATGCTGACACGCCGCGACCTCCTGACCTATTCCGTGGCCGCCACGGCGGTGCTCGCCCTCCGGCCCTGGGCCGCCGCCTGGGCGCAGCCGGCCGGGGACGCCACCGCGTTCGTGGTGAAGCTCGGCAACGAGCTGGTCGCCATCGTGAATGGCCCCGGCTCCTACGAGGAGAAGAAGCGCCGGCTTGCCCCGCTCATCGAGGAATCGGTGGACGTGGAGGGCATCGGACGCTTCTGCCTCGGCCGCTACTGGCGCACCGCGACGCCGCCGCAGCAGCAGCAGTTCAGCCAGCTTTTCCACGCCGTGCTGCTGAACAACATCGGCGGCAAGCTCGGCCAGTTCCAGGGCGTCACCTTCACCCCGACCACGACGACCCAGCAGGAAGGCAACAGCCTGGTGGGCACGGTGATCCGCCGCCCCAACCAGCAGCCGAGCAACGTGCAGTGGGTGGTCAGCCAAGAAGCCGGCAAGCCCAAGATCATCGACGTGATCGCCGAGGGCATCAGCCTGCGCGTCACCCAGCGCAGCGACTACGCCGCCTTCATCTCCCGCAACAACAACGACGTGGGCGCGCTGATCAACGCCATGCGCCAGCAGGCGGCCGCCTAAGCAGGCATTCAAGACGCGTCATCTGATCTGCTCCGCGGAGACACGCTCCGCAGGATGATGCTGAGCCACGCTCTCGAACACCAGCATGGGGTGGCCGTCGCGCTTGAACGCGCCACAAGGCCGCATGCCGATGGCGCCGAGCAGGACGCGGGAGGAGAAGTTGCCTTCCCGCGCCACCGCCACCACCCGGGGCAGCCCGGCCTGGCCGTGGGCGAACCGCAGCGCCGCCCCTGCGGCCTCCCGCGCCAGCCCGTGTCCCCGCACCTCCGGACGGAAGGCAAAGCGGAGCCCCATGCCGCGGCCGTCCGGGCGCTCGTGCAGCCCGGTCAGGCCCAAAGCCGCCCCGTCCGGCGCATCCCGTGCGAGCCACATGCCCACGCCGCGCGCCGCCCAGAACCCCACCTCCTGCGCCAGCTCCTCGGCGACCTGGCCCGGCGAGCGCACGCCGCCGAGCATTTGCGCGAACACCCGGGGGTCGCCCTTCAGCGCCTGAAGGTCCGGCAGATCCTGCCAACCCACGGGCGACAGCACCAGCCTCCCGGTCCGGATCACCCAGGCCGGGTTCACGGCGGCGCCGCCAGGGGTGGACGAGCCGGGCGCGGGTCAGCGGGCGAGCGGCCGGTACTTGATCCGGTGCGGCTCGGTGGCGTCGGCGCCGAGCCGTCGTCGCTTGTCCGCCTCGTAGGCCTGGAAGTTGCCCTCGAACCACTCGACGTGGCTGTCCCCCTCGAAGGCCAGGATGTGCGTGGCCAGCCGGTCCAGGAACCAGCGGTCGTGGCTGATGATCACGGCGCAGCCGGCGAACTCGGCCAGCGCCTCCTCCAGCGCGCGGAGCGTGTCCACGTCCAGGTCGTTGGTCGGCTCGTCCAAGAGGATGACGTTGCTCTCGGATTTCAGCATCTTCGCCAGGTGGACCCGGTTGCGCTCGCCGCCCGACAGGATGCCGACCTTCTTCTGCTGGTCCGACCCCTTGAAGTTGAACGCGCCCACGTAGGCGCGGGACGGCACGGCGCGCTTGCCGAGGTAGATCACGTCGGTGCCGCCGCTGATCTCCTCCCAGACCGACTTCGTGGCGTCCAGGCTGTCGCGCGACTGATCGACGTAGCCGAGCTTCACGGTGTCGCCCACCTTGAGCGCGCCGGAGTCCGGGTGCTCCTCCCCGGTGATCATGCGGAACAGCGTCGTCTTGCCGGCGCCGTTCGGGCCGATCACGCCGACGATGCCGCCGGGCGGCAGCTTGAAGTCGAGGTCGTCCACCAAGAGCCGGTTGCCGTAGGCCTTGCGCACCTTCTCGGCCTCGATCACCAGGCCGCCCAGGCGCGGACCCGGCGGGATGACGATGTCCGCCACCCCGGTCTGCATTTCCAGCGACTTCTGCTGCATCTCCTCATACTTGGCGATGCGGGCGCGGCTCTTGGTCTGACGAGCGCGCGGGCTGCTCTGGATCCACTCCTCCTCGGCGGCGAGCGCACGCTGC
>CAXUIQ010000478.1:0-3542 GCA_964250815.1 uncultured Acetobacteraceae bacterium | reverse complement strand
TCGACAGCCCGGCCAAGATGAAGCTCGCCACCGCCGGCTGCCCGCGCAACTGCTCGGAGGCGATGGTGAAGGACGTGGGCCTCGTCGCCATCGGCGACGACAAGTGGGAGATCTACGTCGGCGGCGCCGCAGGTGCCCATATCCGCAAGGGCGACCTACTCTGCGTCGTGGAAGGGGAGGACGCGGCCATGCGGATCGCCGGCCGCTTCATGCAGTACTACCGCGAGAACGCGAAGTGGAAGGAGCGCACCTACAGCTTCGTGCCGCGGATCGGCCTGGAGCGCATCCGGGCCATCGTGGTGGACGACGCCGACGGCACGGCGGAGGCTTTGGACCAGGCGATGCTCGCCTCCGTCGAGGCGGCCTACGACCCATGGAAGGAAGCCGTGAAGCCGCGCACCGCCAACCAGTTCGCGGACGTGGTGCAGGCCGAGATGGCGGGGGGCGGCGATGACTGAGGCGGTGCTGAAGCACCAGGTCGGCCCGCTGGACGCGGTGCCGCGCGGCGAGGGCCGGGTGTTCGAGGTGGGCGGACAACGGCTGGCTGTGTTCCGCACCCACGCCGACCAGGTGTTCGCGACGCAGGAGCGTTGCCCGCATCTGGGCGGCCCGCTGGCTGACGGGCTGATCGACCAGGGCACGGTGATCTGCCCGCTGCACGACCGCACGTACGACCTGCGCAGCGGCGACGGGGTGAACACCGAGTGCCGGGTGCAGACCTACCCGGCCTCGGTCGATGCCAACGGCGCCATCGTCGTGGAGCTGGGGCAGGACTGAGTTGCCAGGCGTGGACGGCGCGGGCCGCGTCCGGTAGCCTTATGCTCCCCAACGGAGCAGGAGGGTCCCATGACGAGCCTCGCGAACAGCCGAGGGCCAAGGGGCGTCCTGCGCCGGACCCTGCTGGCAGGAGGCGCTGCGCTGGCCGCGTCTGCGATCCTGCCCGCCGCCGGGCAGCCGCACCCGGCGCAGCGCCGGTCTGCCCTGGCCTACATAGGCACTTACACCTCCCATGCCGTGCACGGCGCCGCCGGCCATGGCGAGGGCATCTACCTGATGCGCCTCGATCTCGCGACCGGCGCGCTGGAGGCCGTGCGGACCTACCCGGAGTCAAGCCCGTCCTGGATCGCGCTCGACCCGCAGCGGCGCTTCCTCTACGCCGTCAACGAGGTCGATGACTTCGGCAACGCCAAGCACGGCTCCGTCACCGCCTACGCCATCGCGCCCGGGACCGGCGAGCTGACGCAGATCAACGCCGTGAGTTCGCAGGGCGCCGGCCCGGCGCAGGCCAGCGTGCATCCGTCCGGCCGTTTCGTGCTCGTGTCCAACTACGGCGGCGGCAACGTCGCGGTGCTGCCGGTGCAGCCGGGCGTCCGGCCGACGGAGCGCCGGGCAGCTTCTCGATCAGCGACCATGACGGGCCGCACGCGCACATGGTCGCGGCCGATCCGTCCGGGCAATGGGTGCTGGTGGACGACCTCGGCCTGGACCGCACCTTCGTCTGGAAGCTCGACGGGCAGACCGGCAAGCTCACGCCCGCCGAGCCGGCATTCGTCCCGTCCGCCTCCGCCGGCGCCGGGCCGCGGCATTTCGGCTGGCACCCGAACGGGCGCGTCTTCTACGACCTCTACGAGGAAGCGTCGGAACTGGCCGTCTATGATTGGGACCCGCGCACCGCGGCGCTGCGGCTGAAGCAGAAGCTCTCGATCCTGCCGCCCGGCTACGCCGGCACCAACTTTGCCTCGGAGCTGGTGATCGCGCCAAGCGGGCGCTTCATCTATGCCGTGAACCGCCTTCACAACAGCATCGGCATCCTCGCGGCCGGCCCCGACGGGCGCGTGCGCTGGATCGGCGACGAGTGGACCCGCGGCGACTACCCCCGCAACGTCGCCCTCGATCCGAGCGGGCGCTTCATGGTCGCCTGCAACCAGCGCAGCGATCAGGCGACGGTGTTCCGCGTCGATCCCGCGAGCGGCCGGCTGACGTTCACCGGCCGCTATGTCCCCGTGGGCAGCCCGTCGATGATCGCGTTCCTCTAGGGACGGTCCACGAAGGACTGAAACGCCTCCGCGTAGTCCGGATGCCAGCGCGACAGCGCCGGGCGGTTCTCGACGATGTCGCCGGCGGCCCAAAGGATGCGCTTCTCGTCGAGCGGGCGGGGCGTGTCGTTGTCCGGGCACAGGATGTAGAAATCCCCGGCCGCGAGGCGGTCCAGCATGAAGTCCACCGTCTGCTCCGGCGTCCAGGCGCCGTCCGGCTTCGCGGTCCGGCCCTTCGCGGTCAGCGGCGTGAACACGAAGCCGGGGATCAGCAGGTGCGCGGTGATGCGGCAGCCGGGCGTGTTCCGCAGCTCGTGCTGAAGGGCCTCGGTGAACGCCTTCACCCCGGCCTTGGACACGTTGTAGGCGGGGTCCCCGGGCGGCGTGGTGATGCCCTGCTTGGACCCGGTGTTGACGATGAGGCCCGGACGGCCCCGGGCGATCATGCCGGGCGCGAAGATGCGGGAGCCGTGGATGATCCCCCACAGGTTGGTGTTGATCACGCGCTCCCAGGCCTCGGCCGGGCCGAACATGGCGCTGCCGGGCTGCACGCCGGCGTTGTTCATCAGGAGGTCGGTGCCGCCGAACCGCTCGCGGACCGCTGCTTCGAGGCGGTGGGTGTCCTCGGCGCGGCTCACGTCCGTGGGCCATGCCATGACGTTGGCAGGACCATCCGGAGCCAGGACGGACAACGCCTCGGCGGCCTGGGAAAGCCGGTCGCCGCCGAGGTCGGCGATGCAGACGCGCAAGCCCATGGCCGCGAAACGGCTGGCGGCGGCCAGCCCGATTCCCGAAGCCCCGCCGGTGACGACGGCCACGGACTGGGGCTCTGGAGCAGGCAGAGGCATGCTGTTTCCCTTTGACGTTCGGACGCCGCCGACGCGGCCCGGCGGGCCAGTCGATGGATGGTCAGGCCGAAATCCTAGCACCGATGGCCCGCAGCCGCACGCGGCGTTCCGATCACGATAGGGCTTGCACAACGCCCAATAGGTGAGCGCGGTTGGCAAATCCTAAATCCATGGTTGCAGCACCCTATTGCGGCTCAACCATTTCGTATGGTAACTGGTCGGCGGCGATGCCGGTTTTGGACGCATACCCTTGAGCTGGCGCATCCACACGACACGAACGCAAGGTGCCATGACCATGGATGCCCAGGACCTTTCCTCAGCCGAAGCCCGCCTCCTCGTGCTGGAAATGTCGGTCGCGGCACTGATCGCGCAATTGCCGCAGCCGTCCTTGGAGGAGGTGGCCAGCATGCTCTGCTTCGTCGCCGACACGACCGAGGACGCGGAGGAGTTCGCCACCGCAGCCGGGGACCGGCAGTTGGGCTATGTCCGCCACTGGGCCAGCGAGATGCTGCACCGCGTGATGGTCTCGCGCAAGGGATCGCGCTTGGATGCCGCAGGCCCGGTCCTCTCGCGGCAGGACTGACCGGCCCGGCGCTGCGCGGCTTGCCGGGCCGGGCGCCACCATCAAGCAGACCGCGCCGTCCTAAGCAGGCTTGTT
>CAXUIQ010000477.1:581-3547 GCA_964250815.1 uncultured Acetobacteraceae bacterium | reverse complement strand
GATCGGGCGGCCCCCTATTTCCAGCTCTGGATCGAACTATATTCACCGTCGTCTATTGGAGATCTTAGTCCGATGCGTCGTTCCTCCTCCCTCATCGCTGCCATCGCGGTCGCTGCCCTGGCGCTCGCGCCCTCGCTCGCCGATGCGCGGGCCGGGAGCGGAAGCTCGTTCGGCAGCCGCGGCGGCCGCACCTTCTCGGCGCCTCCTGCGACCAACACGGCGCCTTACACGGCTGCGCCCATGGAGCGGAGCATGACCCCGCGTCCTGCTCCCTATGCCCCGAACTACGGCACCCCGTCGCCGGCATCGCCCGCGTTTGGCGGGCGTTCCGCCTTCGGGTCTGGCCTGCTCGGCGGCCTGCTCGGGGTGGGCCTCGGCAGCATGCTGTTCGGCGGCGGCCTGTTCGGCGGATCGGGCGGCCTGGGCGGCCTGGGCTTCCTTGGGCTGCTGCTACAGGGGGCGCTGCTGTTCTTCGCCGTACGCTGGCTGGTGCGCCGTTTCGTGAACCGGCAGCCGGTCATGGCAGGCGGTCCCAGCTTCGCGCGGATGCAGCAGCCGTCCAGCCCCGTCGGCGGCGGCGCACGCCCGGCGGCGGCATCCGTGCAGATTGGCCGGCAGGACTATGAAGCGTTCGACCGCATCCTGCACGAAGTGCAGGCCGCGTGGTCGGCGCAGGATCTGAACGCGCTGCGCGCGGTCGCGACGCCGGAGATGGTCGGCTATTTCGGCGAGCAGTTGGCTGAGCAGGCAAGCCGCGGCGTGCGGAACACCGTGACTCATGTCAAGCTGGAGCAGGGCGACCTATCGGAAGCCTGGTCGGAAGGCGGTCGCGAGTACGCGACCGTCGCGATGCGTTTCTCCTCGCTCGACGTGACCCGCGACTCGGCCGGGCGCGTGGTGGACGGCGACGTGACGCTGCGCAGCATGGCGACGGAGCTTTGGACGTTCCTGCGCTCGCGCGGCGGCCAATGGGTGCTTTCGGCGATCCAGCAAGCGCGCTAGTCGAGAAAAGCGTGCGCGATCAAGGGCCGCCGGGGCAACTTGGCGGCCCTTTGCGTTTGCTGGTCTCGCGTCCCTGGCGAATGCCCCTGCATCATGGAAACTTCACGTGCAAACGCAGGGCCACAACGCCATACGCAACCGTGAAGGCTATGCTGTCCTGACGAAGCGAGGTTCGATCAATCGCATGAATGCAACCCCCTCGAAGCCGAATACCTACAGATACCGTGCTGTGTTCATTTCCGACACTCATCTGGGAACCCGCGGGTGCCGCAGCGACTTCCTTGCGGACTTCTTGGGCCAGATGTCGTGCGAGCATCTGTTCTTGGTCGGCGACATCGTGGACGGCTGGCGCCTGCGCAAGTCCTGGTATTGGGACGCAGGCCACGACAAGGTCATCCGCCTGATCCTGCGCCATGCCCGCAACGGCGCCGCCGTGACCTACGTCCCCGGCAACCATGACGAGATGTTCCGCGCCTGGCTGCCCACCGCGATCGACCCCCACACGCTGGAGGTCGCCGGCATCGCGCTCCGGAACGAGGCCACGCACGTCACCGCGGACGGCAAGAAGCTGCTGGTCATCCACGGCGACGAGTTCGACAGCGTGGTGCGCTACGCCCGGTTCCTGGCGCTCCTCGGGGACGGCGCCTACGTCACCTCCTTGGTCGTTAACCGCTGGTTCAACTCGCTGCGGCGCCGGATGGGCTACCCCTACTGGTCGCTGTCGCAATGGCTGAAGCGCCAGGTCAAGACCGCGGTGAAGGCCATCGACCTGTTCGAGACCGCGCTGGCGGCGGAGGCCGGGCGCCGCGGCTTCGATGGCGTCGTCTGCGGCCACATCCACCACGCGGAGATGCGGAAGGTGAACGGCATCCTGTACTTGAACGACGGCGACTGGGTGGAAAGCTGCACGGCCCTCGTCGAGCATCACGACGGGCGGCTGGAACTGCTGGACTGGGCGGCCGTCAACAAGCTGTCGTTCTTCACCCCGCGCGAGCCTGCGACGGCGGAGGCCGCCTGACCGGCTCCGGCCGGCCTGCCTTCGTTCGGTGCGCCCTGGGGCCGTGTCCATGCGCATCCTGATCGTCTCGGACGCCTGGCATCCCCAGGTGAACGGCGTCGTCCGCACCTTGTCCACGGTGGCGGCGGAACTGACGGCCCTGGGCCACCAGGTCGAGGTCATCGGGCCTGACAGGTTCCGCACGGTCGCCTTGCCGACCTACGCCAGCATCCGCATGGCCGTGGCGCCCGGCCGCCGCGTGGGCGCAATGATCGAGGCGTTCCGGCCCGATGCCCTGCACATCGCGACCGAGGGGCCGCTCGGCCACGCCGCGCGTCGCTGGGCGCTGCGGCGCGGCGTCGCCGTCACCACCTCGTTCCACACCCGCTTCCCGGAGTACCTGCACGCGCGGACGCGCCTGCCGCCGGCATGGGCCTATGCCTGGCTGCGCCGGTTCCACAACGCGGGCGCAGGCATGATGGTCGCGACCGCCAGCCTGCGGCGCGAGCTGGCCGCCCGCGGGTTCAGCCGCGTGCGAACCTGGACCCGCGGCGTCGATTTGGCCCGGTTCAGGCCGGGTCCGCCGCCCGACGCGGGCAACGGCGCCGCGTATTCCCGCCCGGTGTTCCTCTACGTCGGGCGGGTCGCGGTGGAGAAGAACCTGCCGGGGTTCCTTTCGCTCGACCTGCCCGGCACGAAGCTCGTCGTCGGCGACGGGCCGCAGCGGCGCACCCTGGCGCAAGCCTACCCGAAGGCGCAGTTCGCGGGGGAACTGCACGGCGCGGAGCTGGCGCGGAGCTACGCCGCGGCCGATGTGTTCGTGTTCCCGTCGCTGACCGACACGTTCGGGCTGGTGCTGCTGGAGAGCCTCGCCTCCGGCGTTCCGATCGCAGCGCACCCCGTGACCGGACCGGCGGACATCATGGAAGGCGCGCCGCCGGGCGGCGGCGGGGGGGGGGCCCACCCG
>CAXUIQ010000477.1:0-571 GCA_964250815.1 uncultured Acetobacteraceae bacterium | reverse complement strand
CTGGACCACGACCTGCGGGCGGCGGCGCGGCGCGCCGTGGCGACCGGGAACCGGGCGGCGGGCCGCGCCCATGCCGAACGGGTCTCCTGGCGCGCCTGCGCCGACGGGGTCCTCGCCAACCTGGTGAGCGCCGTCCCCGGGGGGCTGAAACCCAGCAACTGACGTTTGCGGCGCCGCAAGCCGCATGCTACCGCCGCGCCATGCCGGCCGGCTCCCTTCCTTGATCAAGACCCTGCTTCGCCACCCCCGGACCCTGGCTTTGGGCACGCAGGCGCTCGGCTCCTACCTGCGCTTCGCGCTCCGCACCACGCGCTGGACGCTGCACGGCGTCGAGCTGGGCCGGTTCATGCACGGCTGCCCGGCGGTGTTCGCCTTCTGGCACGAATGCCTGCCGCTGATGCCGGCCCTCTGGACCCGCGCGCTGCGGGAACGCGCGGCGGCGCAGGGGCGGCGCGGGCGGATGCACGTCCTGGTCAGCCGCCATCAGGACGGCCGGCTGGTCGGCGACATGATGCGGGGGTTCGGGCTGGACTTGGTGCACGGCTCCACATCCAAGGGGACGGAGCAGAAA
>CAXUIQ010000476.1:0-3547 GCA_964250815.1 uncultured Acetobacteraceae bacterium | reverse complement strand
TGATCCCGACCGACCAGAACATCTTCGGCCTGCAGGACGTGTCGGCCGAGGAGGAGGCGTCGGCGCTGCCGGCCGGGGATCTCTCGCCGGACGACATCGAGGCAGCCATCGAGGCGGAGCTTGGCGGCCGTTCCCGCCGTTAGACCAACCCTTGCAAACGGGGGGCGGCCATGACAGGCCGTGCGCCCCGCCCCGTCCGCGCGCCCGACGGCTTGGGCCTGTCCGACTCCCGGGCCGACCCGGCCGAGCCTGGCAGCTTGTCCGACTGCTGGTCCAGGCTGTCGGGGAAGATACTGGCCTATGATCCCAAGGCGGACACGGGCCTGCTCGACGCAGCCTTCGCCGTTGCTGCGCAGGCGCACAGCCGGCAGACCCGGGAAAACGGCGCCCCTTACATCACGCATCCGATTGCGGTGGCCGAGATCCTGGCCGGGTATCGCCTGGATGCCGCAAGCATCGCGACTGCTTTGCTGCATGACGTCGTCGAGGATACGTCGCTCACGCTTTCCGCGTTGGAACGGCAGTTTGGACCGGCCATCGGCGGGCTGGTGGACGGCGTCACCAAGCTGACGCGGCTGGAGCTGCAATCGGACCGCACCAAGCAGGCGGAGAACTTCCGCAAGCTGGTCCTGGCCATGAGCAAGGACATCCGCGTCCTGCTGGTGAAGCTGGCCGACCGCCTGCACAACATGCGGACGCTGCACTACGTCCAAAGCCCGGAACGCCGGATGCGCACGGCCCGGGAAACGATGGAGATCTACGCGCCGCTTGCCGAGCGGATCGGCATGGACGCGCTGAAGACCGAGCTGCAAACGCTGGCGTTCGCGGAGATCGAGCCGGAAGCGTTCGACACGATCCAGGCCCGGCTCAACTTCCTGCGCGGCCAGGGCGCCGACGTGATCGACGAGGTGCGGGACGAACTGCAGCGCATCTGCGCCGAAGGCGGCGCCGCGCCCATCGAGATCACCGGGCGGGAGAAGTCGCCCTTCTCGATCTGGGAGAAGATGCAGCGCCGCAACGTCGCGTTCGAGCAGTTGTCGGACATCATGGCGTTCCGCGTGGTGATGCCGTCCCGCGATGCCTGCTACATTGCCCTGGGTGCCGTGCATGCGGCCTATCCGGTGATCGCCGGGCGGTTCAAGGACTACATCTCGACGCCCAAGTCCAACGGCTACCGCAGCCTGCATACCGGCGTGACCCTGCGGGAGCCACGCAACCAGAAGATCGAGGTGCAGATCCGCACGGCCGACATGCACGACGTGGCCGAGAACGGCGTCGCCGCGCATTGGCTTTACAAGCAGCAAGGTGCTTCGTCCCAGGAGCTGCAGCGGTTCCGTTGGGTGCAGGATCTGCTGGAAATCCTCGACAATTCGCAAGCGGCGGACGAGTTCCTGGAGAACACCAAGCTTGAGCTTTATCAGGACCAGGTCTTCTGCTTCACCCCCAAGGGGCAACTGATCGAGCTGCCGCGCGGGGCGACCAGCATCGACTTTGCGTATGCCGTCCACAGCCAGGTCGGCGACAAGTGCGTGGGCGCCAAGGTGAACGGGCGGCTGCTGCCGCTCCGGCACGAGTTGCAGAATGGCGACCAGGTCGAAATCATGACGGCGCGCGACGGCGTGCCGTCCCCGGCCTGGGAGCGGTTCGTCGTCACCGGCAAGGCGCGGGCGCGCATCCGGCGCTACATCGCCCAGCAGCAGCGGCAGAACAACCTCGACGCCGGCCGCGCCGCGCTTGCCAAGGCGTTCCGGCAAGAGGGCCTGGACGGGTCGGAGAAGGTGCTGGAAGCCGGGCTGAAGGGCCTCAAGGCGGCGTCGCTGGACGAGCTGTACGTTTCGGTCGGCAACGGCAACATCGGGCCCAAGGACGTCGTGCACGCGGCCTACCCCGAGCTGCGGCAAGCGCCGCGTGCGCCGCGCATGCTGCCGAGCCTGCCGCCGCGGCCCGGGCGGGTGGCGGCGCGCGACGGCGGAATCCCGATCACCGGGCTGGTGACGGGCATGGCGGTGCACTACGCCGGGTGCTGCCACCCGTTGCCGGGCGACCAGATCGTGGGGATCGTCACGACCGGCAAGGGCGTCACGATTCATACCAAGGATTGCCAAACGCTTGAAAGCTTCGCCGCGACGCCCGAGCGCTTCATCGACGTGGGCTGGGACGCGCCGCTCCCCCAGGTGGGCGGCAAGCCGGCCACCCATACCGGACGGATCAGCGCCATTGCCGTGAACCAACCCAGCACGCTTGCAAGCCTGACCAACGCCGTCGCGAAGCATGAGGGCGCGGTGACGAACCTCAAGATCACCAACCGCCAGCAGGACTTCTTCGAGGTCGTGCTGGATGTCGAAGTGCGGGATCTCAGGCACTTGTCAAACGTGATCGCCGGGCTGCGGGCGGCCAGCGGCGTGACCCAGGTCGAGCGGGCGCGGGGCTGAGTTGATGAGGCTTCCTTGATTTTGGGGCTTGGTTCGGATCTTTGCGACATCCGGAGGATCGAGGCGGTGATGGGCCGGTTCGGCGACCGCTTCCTCCTGCGCGTGTTCACGCCGGCGGAACGCGCCCGCGCCCAGCGGCGCGCCGCAAGCCTGCAGGCTCCGACCTTCGCCAAGCGGTTCGCCGCCAAGGAAGCGTGCGCCAAGGCGCTTGGGACCGGGTTCCGGAGGGGGGTCTTCCACTCGGACATGGGAGTGGTGAACCTGCCGTCAGGCCAGCCCACATTGGCGCTGACCGGGGGCGCTCAGGCCCGCCTGCTCGCGTTGGCGCCGCCCGGGATGCAGCCCTTGGTGGCGTTGACGGTGACGGACGAATATCCCTATGCGTTCGCCCAGGTGGTGATCTCGGCAGTGCCTGTGGCCGGGGTTCCTTGACACGGCACGGCGGCGTCGGCTTGATCCCGCCATATCTGTGAACCGGATCACCTCTGCATAATGGCGAACCAGAAATCGGGTGGGTTGATCGACAACGTCAAGACCATCCTCTACGCCCTCTTGATCGCGCTCGGCATCCGCACCGTCGCGTTCGAGCCTTTCAACATCCCGTCCGGCTCGATGATCCCGACCCTGCTGATCGGCGATTACCTGTTCGTTTCAAAATACAGCTATGGTTATTCCCGCTACTCCATCCCGTTTTCGCCTCATCTGTTCGATGGGCGGATTCTTGGGCGGATTCCGAACCGTGGCGACGTTGCCGTATTCAAGTTCCCCCGCGACAACCAAACCGACTACATCAAGCGCATCGTCGGGCTGCCCGGCGACCGCATCCAGATGAAGTCCGGCCAGCTCTACATCAACGGCGCCCTTGTGCCGCGCCGATTGGTTGGCGACTACACGACCGACGAGGAGGGACCGGACAGCCGGCCGCCCCGCCTGTACGTCGAGACGCTGCCGAACGACCGGCAGCACGAGATCCTCAAGATGTACGAGGAAGGCGGGCTGAACAGCACGCCGGAGTTCAAGGTGCCGGAGGGCCACGTGTTCGCCATGGGCGACAACCGGGACAACTCCAGCGACAGCCGCGACCCGAACGGCGGCGTGGGCTTCGTGCCGATCGA
>CAXUIQ010000475.1:0-3558 GCA_964250815.1 uncultured Acetobacteraceae bacterium | reverse complement strand
GTGTGCGGCGTGATGCTGCCGGGCTTGGCCAGCACCTGGCCGCGCTCCACATCCTCGCGCTTCGTGCCGCGCAGCAGCGCGCCGATGTTGTCGCCGGCCTCGCCGCGGTCCAGCAGCTTGCGGAACATCTCGACGCCGGTGACGATCGTCTTCACCGTGTTCTTGATGCCGACGATCTCGACCTCGTCGCCCACGTTGACGACCCCGCGCTCCACGCGGCCAGTCACGACGGTGCCGCGGCCGGAAATGCTGAACACGTCCTCGATCGGCATCAGGAACGGGCGGTCGGTCGCGCGGGCCGGCTGCGGGATGTAGGAGTCCACGGACGCCATCAGCTCCAGCACCGCCTTCTCGCCAAGCTCCGGGTTCTTGTCCTCCAGAGCCATCAGCGCCGAACCCTTGATGATCGGGATGTCGTCGCCCGGGAACTGGTAGGAGGACAGCAGCTCGCGCACCTCCATCTCGACCAGCTCCAGCAACTCCGGGTCATCGACCATATCAACCTTGTTCAGGAACACCACGAGCGCGGGCACGCCGACCTGACGGGCCAGCAGGATGTGCTCCCGCGTCTGCGGCATCGGGCCGTCGGCGGCGCTCACCACCAGGATGGCGCCGTCCATCTGCGCGGCGCCCGTGATCATGTTCTTCACGTAGTCGGCGTGGCCGGGGCAATCGACGTGGGCGTAGTGCCGGTCCTTGGTCTCGTACTCGACGTGCGCCGTGGAGATCGTGATGCCGCGGGCGCGCTCCTCGGGCGCCTTGTCGATCTGGTCGTAAGCTGTGTACGTGGCGCCGCCGGTCTTCGCCAGGATCTTGGTGATCGCCGCGGTCAGCGACGTCTTGCCGTGGTCCACATGACCAATGGTGCCGATGTTGCAGTGCGGCTTGTTACGCTCGAATTTCGCCTTGGCCATCGTCGTGTCTCCGTCGCCCGCCGGTCAATGGGGATTGGGGGGCAGGTTGGGTTGCAGTCTTCGTCACCGCGGGCCTTGCCGAACCGGCCTCGCGGTCTCCGGGCTACCAGCGGTAATGGCTGAAAGCCTTGTTCGCCTCCGCCATCCGGTGCGTGTCCTCGCGCTTCTTCACCGCCGAGCCGCGGTTGTTCACGGCGTCCAAAAGCTCGTGCGACAGCCGGTCCTCCATCGTGTGCTCGCCGCGCTTGCGGGCGCTGTCGATGATCCAGCGGATCGCCAACGCCTGGCGGCGCTCCGTCCGCACCTCGACCGGCACCTGGTATGTGGCGCCGCCGACCCGGCGGCTCCGCACTTCGACGGCAGGCTTCACGTTGTCCAGCGCCTCGTGGAACATGCGGACCGGATCGGCCGCGTTGCCCCCGCGCTTCTTCAGAACCTCAAGCGCGCCATAGACGATGCCCTCGGCGGCGGACTTCTTGCCGTCGTACATCAGCGCATTCATGAAGCGCGTGATCACCACATCGCCGAACTTCGCATCCGGCAGGATGTCGCGCTTAACCGCACGGCGGCGTCGGCTCATCGCCCTCTCCTCTTACTTCGGCCGCTTCGCGCCATACAGCGACCGGCGCTGGCGGCGCTTGGGAAGGCCCTGGGTATCCAAGACGCCGCGCAGGATGTGGTAGCGCACGCCGGGCAGGTCCTTGACGCGCCCGCCACGGATCAGCACGACGCTGTGCTCCTGCAGGTTATGGCCCTCGCCGGGGATGTAGCTCACCACCTCGTATCCGTTGGTCAGGCGCACCTTGGCCACCTTGCGCAACGCGGAGTTCGGCTTCTTCGGCGTGGTAGTGTAGACGCGCGTGCAGACGCCACGCTTCTGCGGACAGCTCTGAAGCGCCGGTACTTTGTTGCGCTTCGCAGCAGGCTCGCGCCCATTGGCAATCAGCTGGTTGATGGTCGGCATAGGCGTCTTCCGATCCTCTGTGTGGCCTACCCGTCCCGCTTGGTTGAACCGCCGCCAGAAAACGAGGCACGCCAACGCGGGCGTGAAGCCGCATGGAACCCTCGTGTGCGCGGCCTTGGCCCCCGAGGCGGGTGCGGCACCATGCACGTTGCATTTCCAACGACGACCGCCTCGCAATCGAAGGTGGCCGAAGGCGCGATACCTACGTCCGCACCTGGTGGTAGTCAAGCCTTAAAGCCCGGTTCGAGGCAGGCCGGCAGAGGGGCAGCAATGCAAGGATTGCCGCCCCTTTTGGACCCAGGCCCGTGCTACTCCGCGGCTGTCCGGTCGGTGATCGCCGCAACCTCCGGTCGAAGCCGTTGCTGGTCACGCCCGGCGGCCACGGACCGCAGGCGGTTCATCACGCTGCCCGTGCCCGCGGGGATCAGGCGCCCCACGATCACGTTTTCCTTCAAGCCCAGCAGGTTGTCCACCTTTCCTGCCGTCGCCGCCTCGGTCAGCACGCGGGTCGTCTCCTGGAACGATGCGGCGCTGATGAAGCTGTGCGTCTGCAAGCTGGCCTTGGTGATGCCTTGCAGCACCGGCATCGCCACCGCCGGACGCTCTTCGAGCTTGAGGCGCTTCTCGTTCTCCGCCTCGAACTCGAGCCGATCGACCTGCTCGCCCGACAAGTAGGTGGTGTCACCGGGTTCGAGGATTTCCACCTTCTGCAGCATCTGCCGCACGATGACCTCGATGTGCTTGTCGTTGATCTTCACGCCTTGCAGCCGGTACACGTCTTGGATTTCGTTCACCAGGTAGTCCGACAGCGCCTCCACCCCCAGCACCTTGAGGATGTCGTGCGGCACGCGCGGGCCATCGACCAGCGGGTCGCCCCGGCGGACGAAGTCGCCCTCCTGGACGCTGACGTGCTTGCCTTTCGGGATCAGGTACTCGGTGTCCTCGCCGGTCTCGTCGTTCTTCACGATGACCCGGCGCTTCGCCTTGTAGTCCTTCCCGAACTCCACGCGCCCGTCGATCTCGGCGATGATCGCGTGGTCCTTGGGCTTGCGCGCCTCGAACAGCTCCGCCACCCGCGGCAGGCCGCCGGTGATGTCGCGCGTCTTGCTGCCCTCGCGCGGAATGCGCGCCAGCACGTCGCCGGCCGCGACCGTTGCCCCGTTCTCCACGGACAGGATGCTGTCCGGGTTCAGGAAATACCGCGCCTCCGCCCCGTTCGGCAGCCGCACCACCTCGCCGTTGGCGTCCTTCAATTGCAGCCGCGGGCGCAGATCGACTCCCTTGGCCTGCTGCTTGTAATCCACCACAACCCGGGATGTGAGGCCCGTCACATCGTCCATCCGCTCCACGATCGTCACCCCGTCCAGCAGGTCGAGGTACTCGACCGACCCGGCGCGCTCGGTGATGATCGGCAGCGTGTAGGGGTCCCACTCCGCCAGCTTCTGCGAGCGCGACACCGGCGCGCCCTCGTCGGCCAGCAGCCGCGCCCCGTACGGCACACGGAAGCGGGCGCGCTCCCGCCCCTTGTCGTCCAGCAGGATCATCTCGCAGTTGCGCGACATCACCACCGGCACGTTCTGGCTGTTCTGTACGACGTTGCGGTTCTTGATCTGCACCGTGCCGTCGTGGGGGGGCGACCCCCAGCAGGCCCCCGGGCCGCCCGGGGGGGGGGCGCCCCCG
>CAXUIQ010000474.1:0-3559 GCA_964250815.1 uncultured Acetobacteraceae bacterium | reverse complement strand
GGGCGTAGTAGCCCAGTCCGGCCCACAACTGCATCACTTCGCCGTCTTCCGCCGCCGCCAGCGCGTCCACAGTTGAAAACTGCGACAGAAATCTCTCATAATACGGAATAACCGCGGAAACCGTCGTTTGTTGCAGCATGATTTCACTCAGCCAGACCCGGTAGGGGTCGGGACGCTCGCCGGGGAGGGCGCGCCAGGGCATGCGGCGGCGGTGCCGGTCGTACCAGCGCAGGAGCGCGACGGCGGGCGGGGGCGAGGCAAGCGGAGCGGGGAGCACGGACGCCATATGACCGCAAGCGGCAAGCCCGGCAAGCGCGTGGACGACGCGCCGCGCCACGTTTACGGCCCGCGCCCGGTTGGCGCGCTGATACCCGCGCTGACCCGGCCTGCCTTCCGCAAGCGGGCGCCCGGCAGCGCCCAGGTGATGGCCGACTGGGCGGAGATCGTCGGCCCCGAGCTGTCCAACACCACGGTGCCGCGCCGGCTGTCCGGCGGCACCCTCACGCTGGCCTGCACCGGGCCGGTGGCGCTGGAATTGCAGCATCTGAGCAACCAGGTGCTGGCCCGGGTGAACGGCCACCTTGGGCGCATCGTCGTGCAGCGGCTGCGCTTCATCCAGGACCCGGCGCCCGCGCCCACGCCGCCGCCCGCCGTGCAGACCCCGGCCATGAAGAAGATCGAGCTGCCGGGCATCCCGCCGGGGCCGCTCCACGACGCCCTTGCCGCGCTTGGGCGGCGCATTGGCGAGAGCGGCCGAGCCTGAGCAGCCCTGAGCGGCATGAGCCGCGCAAGGCTGCTTAGGAGTTGAAGCCGCATCACGTCATCGCCTCCGCGCCGGCGCGCTCCGCCGGATGACGCTGAGCAACGGACGCCGCCGCATTGCGGCGCGGCTGTTCGTCCCGGCCAGCCGCCGTCGGTGCGCCGTCAGCGCGCGCGCCCAAAAATCATGACGGCTACGCTTTTATTTCTACCTTTTCACTATTGCGAGAGAATGCGTACGTTTCCGCGATTTCCGGGGTGGGTTCGTGGACGGACCGCCTCATGGGAGTGTAACGTTTCAATATCTGGCGAAAATGCCAGTGTTGAGAGGAACGCGACACCATGGCGGCAAAAAATTGGGATGCGGCGGCGGGACTGTTTTCATCCGCGCAGAATTGGTCGCCAAACGAGGTGCCGGCCGCCGGGGACAGCCTTTATGTCCCAAGCGGCACGGCGATCCTGTTCAACTCGACGTTCGGCGCGCCGGACACGCCTTCGGGCATCGGGCTGACCAGCGGCAGCGCCAGCCAGCCCTCCCAGCTCGTCGCTTGGGACGCCGCCTTGGAGGATGTCACGCTGGACAACAGCCCGCCCCTCTACTCAGGCCCGGCGAGCGGGCGGCCGGCCGACGACTTCACCGGGCGGCACGGCGTCCTCGTGGTCGGCGGAGAGGTGACGAACGACGGCGGCACGATCGAGGCCGGGCGCGGCAACTTGCTCTTGCCCGGCAACAGCCTCGACATCGTCGTGGCCCCGTATTCGACGCTGATCAACAAAGGCTCGGTCGGCGCGACGCCGGGCAACACCATGGCGATCTCCGGCTATGACGGCAGCGCCCTGGAGAACGATGGCCAGGTCTTCGCCGCCGGCGGCGCCGTCACGGTTGGCGTGGACCTGACGGGCGTCGGCAGCGTCAGCCTTTCCAAAGGCCCGCCGGGCTTCGGCAGCTCCGTCGAGGTCCAGGCTGCCGTGGATGCGGGGCAGACATTCGACCTCGGCCTCGGCACCGGCCTGCGGATCGACCAGCCCATGAGCTTTCTCGGCTCGGTGTCGCTGGGAGACGGCCAGGTGGCGCTTGAGGGCTTGCAGGCGCAGTCCTGGGACGAGAACGGCAGCGCGATCGACTTCTTCGACGGATCGGGCGGCCTGATCGACACCCTGCGCCTCGCCGCGCCGCAAGACCCGTCGTCGCTCAAGGTTGCCGTTGCGCCGGACCCGACGTACGGCAGCGCCGTGCTGGTGGGCGCCGGGCCGCTGTTCTCGCCGCCCGCGAGTGCGACCCTGCTGCCCTACCACACGGCAACAGCCGCCGCCTGAACCGCCCCTGCCCGCGCCAGGCATTCCGTCCGGCGCGGGCAGCACGGAAAACCCGCATCCGCGCCACGTCGCGCTTGACGCGCCCACCGGCAACGGGACCATACCTCGCATCACCCGAATACCGAGGACCCCATGCCCGTCACCCGCCGCCTGCTGATCGCCGCCCTGCCCTCCACCTTGGCCGCCCCGCTGCTGACCGCCCGGGCGCTGCGCGCGCAGCCGGCGGACCCGCGCATGGCGGAGCGCAGCTTGGGGTCGGCCGACGCCCGCGTCACCGTCAACGAATGGTTCTCGCTCACCTGCACCCACTGCGCCGCGTTCCAGAAGGAGACGTTCCCCCAGGTGCGCGCAAAGCTCATCGACACCGGGCGGGTGCGCTATGTTTGGCGCGACTTCCCGCTGGACCAGGTGGCGCTCACGGCCGCCATGGCCGCCCGTGCCCTGCCGCCCGAACGCTACGAGCCGTTCATCACCGTGCTGCTCGGCAGCCAGGACCGCTGGGCCTTTGCCCGCGGCGTGAACTCGACGGAGGAGCTGGCGAAGTTCGCCGCACTCGCCGGGCTGTCCCGCGCCGGCTTCGACGCGGCCATCAGCGACGCCGAGCTGAAGCGCGCGATCCTGGTGGATCAGGACATGGGCGAAAAGAAGTTCGGGGTGAACAGCACGCCGAGCTTCGTGATGAACGGCAAGACCACGTCGGGCGCCGTGTCCTACGACGATTTCACCAAAGCCGTGGACGCCGCCGCGGCCTCCTGAACGCGCGCATGGCGGCCCGCTTCGTCCGGCTGCGCATCGCCGGGTTCAAGAGCTTCGCCGACCCGGCCACGGTCGAGATCCTGCCCGGCCTCACCGGCGTGGTCGGCCCCAACGGCTGCGGCAAGTCCAACGTGGCCGAGGCGCTGCGCTGGGCGATGGGCGAGGGCAACGCCCGCACGCTGCGCGGGGCGGAGATGGACGACGTGATCTTCGCCGGCACCGCCAGCCGCCCAAGCCGCAACCTGGCGGAAGTCGCGCTGTTCCTCGAAGACGACGGCCCGGCAGAAGGCGGCGGTCCGGACGCCCCGGGCTTCCCCGCGCCGTTCACAGGGTTGGCGGAGTTGCAGGTGGTGCGCCGGATCGAGCGCGGGGTCGGCAGCGAGTACCGCGTCAACGGGCGGGATGCCCGGGCGCGCGACGTGCAGACCCTGTTCGCCGACCTGGCCAGCGGCGCGCGGTCGTCTGCAATGGTGAGCCAGGGCCGCGTCGCCGCCGTGATCGCCGCCCGCCCGGAGGAGCGCCGCCTGGTGCTGGAAGAAGCGGCGGGCATCACCGGCCTGCACGCCCGCCGAGCCGAAGCGGAGGGCAAGCTGCGCGCCGCCGAGCAGAACCTCGAACGCGCGGAGGAGCAGCGCGCCCAGCTTGAGCGGCAGCTCGCCGCGTTGCAGCGCCAGGCGCAGGCGGCCGCGCAATACCGCGCCGCCGCCGCCGCGGCGCAGGAGGCGGA
>CAXUIQ010000473.1:0-3560 GCA_964250815.1 uncultured Acetobacteraceae bacterium | reverse complement strand
GTCCATCACCGTGTAGAACGACGGCACGAACACCAGCGACAGCACCGTGGAAACGATCAGCCCGCCGATCACGCCGATCGCCATGGGCGCGCGGAACTCGCCCCCGTCGCCCAGGCCCAAGGCGCTCGGGATCATGCCGGCGACCATGGCGATGGTGGTCATCACAATGGGCCGCGCCCGCTTGCGCCCGGCGTCGATGATCGCGTCCGACCGCGACATGCCCTCCGCCCGCCGCTCGATGGCGAAATCCACCAGCATGATGGCGTTCTTGGTCACGATGCCCATCAGCATCAGCACGCCGATCACGACGGGCATGGAGATCGGCTCCCCGGTCAGCAGCAGCGCCAGGATCACGCCGCCCAGGCTGAGCGGCAGGGACAGCAGGATGGTGACGGGCTGGAACACGTTGCGGAACAGCAGCACCAGCACGCCCAGCACGATCACAAGTCCGGCGCCCATCGCCAGGCCGAAGCTCGCGAACACCTCCGACATGATCTCGGCGTCGCCGCCGTTCTGGATGCGCACGCCGGGCGGCAAGGCCTTCGCCTGCGGCAGCGCATAGACCTCCTTCAGCGCCGCCCCCAGCGCCACGCCCTTGGTGAGGTCGGCGCCCAGAACCACCCGGCGCACCCGGTCGTAGCGCTCGACGCTCGCCGGCCCTTGCCCCAGCTCCACGTCGGCCACCGCCAGCAGCGGCACCGGCAAGCCGGTCGCGCCGGTGACGGTGAGCGCTTGGAGGGCATCGAGGTTGCCGCGCAGCGCCGTGTCCACCTCCACGCGGATCGGGATCAGCCGGTCGCCGGCGCGGAACTTCGCAAGGTTCGCCGGCACGTCGCCGATGGTGGCGATCCGCACGGCGTTGCTGATCGCTTCCGTGGACACGCCGAACCGCGCGGCCTCGTCCACCCGGGGCACCACGCGGATTTCCGGGCGGTCCGCGCCGGCGGAGGGAGCCACGTTGCCGAAACCGGCCAAGCGGCGCATCCCGCTTTCCAATCCCGCCACGGCGCGGTCCAGCGCGTCCGGGTCGTCGCCCAGCACCGTGACCGACAGCTCGCGCTCCCCCCGGTCGTTCACGTACCAGCCGCGCACGTCCGGCAGGGTCGCGAGGCGCCGGGTCAGCTCCGCCTCGATCTGCTTCTGGCTGCGGGCACGGGTTTCCTTGAGCGTGAGGTTCACGACCATCTTGGCCCGGCGGATTTCCTTGCCCGCCCCGGTCGGCGTGGTGCCGCCCACGACGAACACCGTCGTCACCTCCGGCACCGCGCGGAACTCCCGCGCGATGCGGTCCGTCGCCGCCCGCGTGTCGGCCAGCGTCGAACCCGGCGGCAGCTCGATCGACAGCACCACGCGGGCGTCGTCGGACGGCGGGATGAAGCCGGTGGGCAGCAGGGTCGTGGACCAGACCGACACGCCGAACGCGAGCAGCCCGGCCAGCAGCGTCAGGCCGCGCCGGCGCAGCGTGGCACGGAGGAACCGGGTGTAGGCGCGCATGACCGGCCCGTCCTGCTCCGGGTGGGCGGCCACCGGGCGCATGAGGTACGCGGCCATCAGCGGCGTGATCAGCCGGGCCACCAGCAGGGACGCCAGCACCGCGGCCGAGACCGTCAGCCCGAACTGCTTGAAGAACTGCCCGGCGATGCCGCCCATGAAACTCACGGGTGAGAACACGGCCACGATGGTCAGCGTGATCGCGATCACCGCAAGCCCGATCTCGTCCGCCGCCTCCACCGCCGCCTCGAACGGGCGCTTGCCCATGCGCATGTGGCGGACGATGTTCTCGATCTCCACGATGGCGTCATCGACCAGGATGCCGGTGACGAGCGTGATCGCCAGCAGGCTCACGAAGTTCAGCGTGAAGCCCATCGCCAGCATGGCGGCAAACGCCGGGATGATCGACAGCGGCAGGGCCACGGCGACCAGCACGGTGGCGCGCCAGTTGCGCAGGAACACCAGCACCACGACGGTGGCCAGCACGGCACCCTCGATCAGCCCGTGCATGGCGGAAAGATAGCTGCCGCGGGCGGTGCGCACGCCGTCGTCGATCAGCGCATAGGTCACGTCGGGATGGGCGGCCGAGAGCTTGGCCAGCCGCGCCGCGACGGCGTTGCCGACATCGACCTCGCTCGCGCCCTTCGCCCGGTAGATCTCGAACGACACCACCGGCGTTTCGCCGTTCACGCGGGCGAAGTCGCGCGGCTCCTCGTAGGCGTCCTCCACCCGCGCCACGTCGGACAGGCGCAGCTCCCTCCCGCCCGGCAGCACCAGGCGGGTGTCCCGCAGCTGCTGCAAGCTGCGTGCGCCCGCGAGCGTCCGGATCGCCTGCTCCTGGGCGCCCACCTCGCCGCGCCCGCCGGACAGGTCGGCGCTGGTGGCGCGGAGCTGGCTGTTCACGTCGCCCGCGGTGATGCCGAGCGCCGCCAGCCGGTCGGCATCCAGGCTCACGCGGATTTCCCGGGTCACGCCGCCGACCCGCTCCACCCGGCCCACGCCCTGCGCCCCTTGCAGGTCGCGCAGCACCGTGTCGTCCACGAACCAGGACAGCCCTTCCAGCGTCATGCCGGGTGCGGAGGCGGCGTAGGTCTGGATGCTCTGCCCCGCGATCTCGATGCGCTCGACCACCGGCTCGTCGATGCCGCGCGGCAGGTCGGAGCGGATCTTGGACACGGCGTCGCGCACGTCGTTCAGCGCGCGGTCGCTGCTGACCTCCAGGCGGAACTCGATGGCGGTGAGGCTCGTGCCGTCGGTGACGGTGGACAGCAGGTGCTTCACCCCCGTGACGGCGGCGACGGCGTCCTCGATCTTCTTCGTCACCTGCGACTCCAGCTCGCCGGGCGCGGCGCCCGGCTGGGTCACGGTGACGGAGATGACCGGCACGTCGATGTTGGGCGTGCGGGTGATCGGCAGCATGTTGAAGCCGACCACGCCCAGCAGCGTCAGCACCGCGAACAGCACCAGGGGCGGGATCGGGTTGCGGATGGCCGCGCCCGAGATGTTGAACGCCATGCCTAGCTGCCCCCGGCCACGGCGTCCGCCTGCACCGGCGTCACCCGGTCGCCGTCGCGGATGAAGGTTCCGGACACCGACACCACGGCCTCGCCGACGCGCAGTCCATCCTGGATCTCCGCCAGCGGCCCGGCGCGCAGGCCCACCTTCACGCGCCGCGTTTCCACCAGCCCGTCCCGCACCACCTGCACCACCGCGCCGTCCGGCTGGAACAGCACGGCGGACAGCGGCGCCAGCACGCCGTCGCGCCGGGCCACCTCGACCTCGGCGCGGGCGAAGCTGCCGATCACCAGCGGGCCGCCGCCCCCCCCCCCCCCCCCCACGCGGCCGAGCCGGGGGGCGCGGGTGACCGCGGGGGAGACCAGGCGCACCCGGCCCGCGCGCGGGCCGCCGGCGGTTTCGATGCGCGCGGGCTGGCCGGGCCGCAGCTTGGCAAGCGAGGTTTCGGGCACGTCGGCTTCCAGCTCGATGGCGTTGTCCTGGATGATGCGGAACAGCGGCTCGCCCGCGCCCGCCGCCACGGCGCCGAGCCGCGCCGTGCGCCGGCTCACCAC
>CAXUIQ010000472.1:0-3564 GCA_964250815.1 uncultured Acetobacteraceae bacterium | reverse complement strand
TCCTGGGCCGCATCGGCAACGAGGGCACCGGCGGCTGGGTGCTGGCCAGCGAGACGTGCGCGCTCGACATCGTGGGCGCCGAATTCGTCCGCGACATCGACCCCGGCGAGATCGTCGTCATCAACGACGAAGGCGTGCGCAGCATCAAGCCGTTCGGCAGCAGCCAGAGCCGGTTCTGCGTGTTCGAGTACATCTACTTCGCCCGGCCCGACTCGGTGGTGGAAGGCATGCCGGTCTATGACGCCCGCAAGCGCATCGGCGTCGAGCTTGCCCGCGAAAGCCACGTGGACGCCGACGTGATCGTGCCCGTGCCGGACAGCGGCGTGCCGTCCGCCATGGGGTTCAGCGCCGAAAGCGGCATCCCGTTTGAGCTGGGCATCATCCGCAACCACTACGTCGGCCGCACCTTCATCGAGCCGACCGACAGCATCCGCAACCTCGGCGTCAAGCTGAAGCACTCGGCCAACCAGTCGGTGCTCAGGGGCAAGCGGGTGATTTTGGTGGACGACAGCATCGTGCGCGGCACCACGAGCCGGAAGATCGTCGAGATGGTCCGTGCCGCCGGAGCGGCGGAGGTGCACATGCGGATTTCCTCGCCGCCGACCACGCACTCCTGCTTCTACGGCATCGACACGCCGGAACGCGGCAAGCTCCTGGCAGCCCGGCACAGCGTGGAGGAGATGGCGCAGATCATCGGTGCCGACAGCCTGGCCTTCGTGTCGCTCGACGGGCTTTACCGCGCGTTGGGCAAGGCGGACCGGGACGCCGCCAAGCCGCATTATTGCGATGCGTGCTTCACCGGGGAGTATCCGATCGCCCTGCCGGACATGACCGCCAACTCGGACCGCCAGCTCAGCCTGTTGACCGAGATGCACTGATGTCCGGCAAACCGCTTGGTTTGGCATCCGACGTTTCTTCCGGTACGGCATCGGATGCTTCCAGCCGCGTGGCGCTCGTTACCGGCGCGAGCCGGGGCATCGGCGCTGCGGTGGCCGTTGAACTCGCCCGGCGCGGCGTGCACGTGGTCATCACCGCCCGCACGCAAGGCGGCCTGGAGGAGACTGACGACGCAATCCGCGCGCTGGGCGGCGCCGCAACCCTGTTGCCAGTGGATTTAGCGGACGGCCCGGCGCTCGACCCCATCGGCCCAAGCCTGTTCGAACGGTTCGGACGCTTGGACATCCTGGTGCATTGCGCCGGGGCACTCGGCCGCCTGACCCCGGTGCCGCACATCCTACCCAAGGATTGGGACACCGTCGTTGCCGTGAACCTGGCATCGGCCTGGCGGCTGATCCGCACCTGCGGCCCGCTGTTGCTGGCGGCCCCGACCGGACGCGCCGTGTTCGTCACGACAGGTGTCGCCTCCGTGCCCCGCGCCTACTGGGGCGCTTACGGCGCGACCAAGGCGGCGATGCAGCACCTGGCGATGAGTTGGGCGCAGGAGGTCGCGACTACCCCCCTGCGCGTCAACCTGTTCGATCCTGGCATCGTCGCCACCAGGCTGCGCGCCGAAGCCATGCCTGGGGAGGACCGGACCAAGCTGGCGCAGCCGGCCGACGTGGCGCCGGCGCTGGCAGCCTTATGCGAGCCGGATGAGGCCCGGCACGGACAGGTCGTCCACGCCGCACGCTGAGCTCATTCGGCAGCGCGGACCTGCCCTTCAGGCACCCTCTCCAACGACTGGTCGTGGCCCAGTGCCAGAACGATCGCCATTCCCAGCACCCCCATGGCCGCAAGGCACAGCAAGCCTCCGTTGAAGCTGCCGGTCGCGTCCTTGATCGCCCCCATCGCATACGGCCCGACGAACCCGGCGAGGTTGCCGATCGAGTTGATGATGGCGATCCCGCCTGCCGCCGCAGCGCCCGACAGGAATGCCGTCGGCAGGGTCCAGAACACCGGCAATGAGCCAAAGATGCCGAACCCGGCGATTGACAAGGCTGCCATCTTCATCACGGGGTCGGGAAGGAACGTCGATATGCCGATGCCTGCTGCCGCGACGAACAACGGGATGGCGGTGTGCCAACGCCGCTCCTGCATCCGGTCCGAGCGACGGCCCCAAAGCACGATGCTGACGGCGCCGACCGCGAAGGGAAGCGCGGTGATGCAGGTGACTTCGATCTTGCTCAGGGTGCCGAACGCATTGACGATCTGCGGCAAGAAGAAGCTCAGGCCATAGTTCGTCGCGACGCAGCCGAAGTAAACCAAGGCCAGCGCCAGCACGCGCGGGTTGAGCAGCGCCTGCATGACGCTGAAGTTCGCCACCGCCTCCCGCTGCCGCCGCTCCTGGGCCTGCCGTTCCACCAGCCAGGCGCGCTCGTCAGCAGCAAGCCATGTGGCGACGGCCGGGGTGTCGGTCAGGTAGTAGAACACCACGACGGACATGATGAGCGCGGGCACTGCCTCGACCACGAACAGCCATTGCCAGCCGGCCAGGCCGGCCACGCCGTCCAACCCGAACAGCAGGCCGGAGATGGGGGCTCCGATCACGGTCGAGAGCGGGATGGCCGCCATAAACATGCCGATGATCCGGGCGCGGTACACCGCCGGGAACCACAAGGTCAGGAAGAAGATGATCCCGGGAAAGAACCCGGCCTCGGCCATGCCAAGCAGGATGCGGACGCCGTAGAAGGTGTACTCGGGGGAGATGCCCGTCGCGTGGGAGATTTGCGGGATGAACCCCGTGGCGCCCGACAGCAAGCCCCAGGTGAACATGATCCGTGCGATCCACTTGCTCGCGCCGAAGCGCTCCAGCAGCAGGTTGGATGGCACCTCGAAGAAGAAATAGGCGACGAAGAAGATGCCGGAGCCGATTCCAAACGCCGCCGACGACAGGCCGAGATCCTTGTTCATCGTGAGCGCCGCGAAGCCGACGTTCACCCGGTCAAGGTAGGCCACGAAGTAGCAGAGGACCAGGAACGGCACGAGACGTCTGGTCACGCGCGCAATGGTGCGGGTCTCAAGATCCATGGCGACTCCCCTAATATGGCCCGCGTCCGGCGGGCTTCGCGTTGAGGCACAGGCAGGCCCTGTCCCGGCCCGCACCGTCCGGACTCGGCCGACGGTTTGCAAGCCGGATTTGCGGCCACAAGCCACTATTTCAGCGGGTCATGCCCCCAGTTCATCAGGGACCTGCGCCAGCGCGAGTCTGCGATGCCGCCAGCCGGGCGTTGCGCCATGTGGCGGTGCACGTAGCCGACGACCTTGCGCATGTCGGCGTAGTCCTCCGCGGTCAGTTCGGCAGCGGGCTTCTGCCGCAGCTCCAGGATGCGCTCGCCCATGTGATGCCCGACGGACTCGGCCGTGCCCGGTTCCGTGACGCGCTCGCCCTCCGGCGTCATGCCGACCGACTTGCTTTTCTCGGTCCCAAGCCAAGTCCGGAGCGCGGCAGGCGTCATGTTCACGGCTTCGCGGAACGCGCGCCGCGTTTCCTGCGGATCGTGCGCGGCGGTCATCCGTGCCTGTCCGGTGCGTGACGGCTCAAGGCTTGAACAAGCTCGGCCTTTGTCATCCGGGAGCGCCCGGCGACCTTATGCTCGGCTGCGCGCTTCATCAGGTCCGCCCGGG
>CAXUIQ010000471.1:304-3568 GCA_964250815.1 uncultured Acetobacteraceae bacterium | reverse complement strand
TGGCCAGCAGCCCGGCGCCCAGCATGACGTAGGGGTTGCTGGTGTTGGTGCAGCTCGTGATCGCCGCGATCACCACGTCGCCGTGGGTGATCTCGTAGTTCTTGCCCGCAACCGCGGCCTTCTTGTCCACGTCGTTCGCCGGCACGCCCAGGCCCTTGGTCAGGTCGGCGCGGAACGCGGCGGAAGCATCCTTCAGCAGCACGCGGTCCTGCGGGCGCTTCGGCCCGGCGATGCTCGGCATCACCGTGGACAGGTCCAGTTCGATGATGTCGGTGTAAACGGCGTCCGGCGTGTCGCCGTCCACCCACATGCCTTGCGCCTTGGCATAGGCTTCGACCAGGTCGATGCGCGCCTCGTCCCGCCCGGTCAGGCGCAGGTAGTCGAGCGTCGCGTTGTCGATGGGGAAGATGCCGCAGGTGGCGCCGTATTCCGGGGCCATGTTGGCGATGGTGAGCCGGGTCGAGACCGAGAGGTTGGCAAGGCCCGGCCCGAAGAACTCCACGAACTTGCCCACCACGCCCTTCTTGCGCAGCATCTGCGTGACCTGGAGCGCCAAGTCGGTCGCCGTCGATCCGTCCGGCAGCTCGCCCGTGAGGCGGAAGCCGATCACGTCGGGGATCAGCATGGCGATGGGCTGGCCGAGCAGCGCCGCCTCCGCCTCGATGCCGCCCACGCCCCAGCCGAGCACGCCGATGCCGTTGGCCATGGTGGTGTGGCTGTCGGTGCCGAACAGCGTGTCCGGGTAGGCGAAGGTCTTGCCCTCGACCTCTGCCGTCCAGACCGTTTGCGCGAGATATTCGACGTTGACCTGGTGGCAGATCCCTGCGCCGGGCGGCACGACGCGGAAGTTCTGGAACGCCGTCTGGCCCCAGCGCAGGAAGCTGTAGCGCTCCCCGTTGCGGCTGAACTCCGCGTCCATGTTCTGGTGCAGCGCCTCCGGGGTGCCGGAATAGTCCACCATGACCGAGTGGTCGATCACGAGGTCCACCTGGATCAGCGGGTTCACCTGGTCCGGGCGTCCGCCGAGCTTGGTGATGCCGTCGCGCATGGCGGCAAGGTCCACGACGCCGGGCACGCCGGTGAAGTCCTGCATCAGGATGCGCGCCGGGCGGAACGGCACCTCGCGCGTGCTGGTGCCGGTGCGCGCCCATTCGGCCAGCGCGCGGGCGTCGTTCACGGTGTAGCTGCCGCCGTTCTCGAAGCGCAGCACGTTCTCCAGCAGGATCTTGAGGCTGACCGGCAGCCGGTCGGCCGGCTCGCCCAGCGCCTTCGCGGCTTCCGGCACGGAGTAGTATTCGTAGTCCCGGCCGGCTGCCGTCAGGGTGCGGCGGGTTTTCAGGCTGTCTTGCCCAATCATCTTCATGGCCGTGTGCCCCTTCCTCTGGCCCGCGTGCCGGCTGGAAGCAAGGCGGGCGGCTGCGTCGATCGGTGTGCGCCATAAACCATATGTGGCGGGCTGGCGTCCACAGACCGGCCCGACCTACACAGGTGCCATGCAGAATCCAAGCCATGCGGGCCTTGCCGTCGCCGGCCTGTCGGCGTTCCGTGGAGAGCGGCTGGTGCTGCGCGACCTGTCGTTCGCCGTTCCGGACGGCGGGGCGCTGCTGCTGCTGGGCGCCAACGGGTCGGGCAAGAGCACGCTGCTCCGGGTGCTCGCCGGGCTGAAGCGGCCGGACGCCGGGCAGGTCGTCTGGCGCGGCCAGGACCTGCGGGAACAGGAGGTGCCGGCCGCCTATCTCGGCCATCTCGACGCGGTGAAGCCGGGGTTGACGGCTGTGGAGAACCTGACGCTCGCCGCCCGCATCGGGCGCGGCAATGCGGCGCAGGCCCTTGCGGCGCTCGGCTTATCGCCGCTTGCGGACCTGCCCGCGCGGCTGCTGTCGGCCGGGCAGAAGCGGCGGCTGGCGCTGGCGCGGCTGCTGGTGTCGCGCGCCGGGCTGTGGCTGCTGGACGAGCCGACCTTGGGGCTGGACGCCGCCTCGGTCGCGCGGCTTGGCGAGTTGATGGCGGCGCATCGGGCGGCGGGCGGCGTGGTCGTGGCCGCGACGCACCTGCCGCTGCCGCTCGGGGACGCCGCGGAACTGCGGCTGTGACCGCCTGGGCCATGCTGCTGCGGGAGTTGCGGCTTTCGGTCCGGCACGGCGCGGACACCTTGGCGGCGGTGCTGTTCTTCGTGCTGGCCGGGGCGCTGTTCCCGCTTGCCATCGGCCCGGCGCCCGAAACGCTGGCCCGCATGGCGCCCGGCATCGTCTGGGTGTGCGCCCTGCTGGCGGCGCTGCTGCCGCTCGACCGGCTGTTCGGCGCGGACTTCGACGACGGGTCGCTCGATCAACTGCTGTTGAGCGGTCTGCCGACCGGCGCGGTGGCGGCGGTCAAGGCGCTGGCGCATTGGCTGGCGACCGGGGTGCCGCTGCTGCTGGCGGCCGGGCCGCTGGCCGTCATGCTGCAGCTCGACCCGGCCGCGGTGCCGGTGCTGCTGGCCGGGCTGTTGCCGGGCACGCTGGTGCTGTCCTTGTTCGGGACGCTCGGCGCCGCCGTGGTGCTGGGGGCGCGCCGCGGCGGGGTGCTGCTGCCGCTCCTGGTGCTGCCGCTGGCGATGCCGGTGCTGATCTTCGGCGCCGCAGCGACCGAGGCGGCAGCGTCCGGCGAAACGCCGCGCCCGCACTTGCTGCTGCTGCTGGCGGTGCTGGCGGGGGCGCTGCCGCTCTGCCCGCTGGCCGCCGGGGCGGCGTTGCGGGGTGCGGCGGAGTAGGCGACGGTGGAGGTCCGGGCCGGAATCGAACCGGCATTCGAGGATTTGCAGTCCTCTGCATCACCACTCTGCCACCGGACCCCACCCCAGCGGCCGCGGCCAGCCAGGGGCGGGCCGGGTTATCGGCCACGCGCCAGGTGCGGTCAAGCGCGGCGCTTTGCGCTGGACCGGGCTGGCACCTATAACACGGGCGCACTGCAACACGGGCCTCCCATGGATCAGCCGTCCGTCCCCACCCCCGACTACGCCGCGGCGCGCGACCACATGGTTGACGGCCAGGTGCGCCCCAACAAGGTCATCGACCCCCGCATCATCCGCGCCATGCGCGCCCTTCCGCGCGAGCGTTTCGTGCCGCCGCACCTGGCAAGCCTGGCCTATGCCGACGAGGACGTGCCGCTCGGCCGCGGCCGGGCGCTGATGGAGCCGATGGTGATCGCCCGCCTCGTGCAGCTTGCCCGGGTGCGCGAAGGCGAGCGCGTGCTGGTGGTTGGCGCCGGCCCCGGCTACGGCGC
>CAXUIQ010000471.1:0-294 GCA_964250815.1 uncultured Acetobacteraceae bacterium | reverse complement strand
ATCACCATCGGCTCCATCAGCACCCGGCCGCGGGCAAGCGGCACGTCCTCGTCGGCATAGGCCAGGCTGGCCAGATGCGGCGGCCGGGTCACGGCGCTGGAGGAGGACGAGGCGCTGCTGGCCATCGCCCGCCAGACCCTGCCGGAGTTCGCGCCGGGCGCGGTGCTGGTGCAAGGCCCGCTCGCCGCCGGGCAGGCGGACGGCGCGCCGTGGGACGCGATCCTGATCGAGGGCGCGGTGCGGTCGATCCCGCCCGCCATCGCGCCGCAGCTCAACCCGCGGGGCGGGCGGGAT
>CAXUIQ010000470.1:0-3575 GCA_964250815.1 uncultured Acetobacteraceae bacterium | reverse complement strand
CCGACGACGGCAGCATCGTCCACGCGGCGCTCGCCGACTTCCTGACCAACCTGCCGCCGACCTACCCGCGCGACGCGGACGCCCGGCTGCACGCCGCCATGAACCGGGCGCTGGACGCGGCGGGGCTGCGCCCGGCGCTGACCGCATGGTGGCGTCCCCGCCTGGCCCGCATCGCCGATTGGGTGGCCGACGCCGAGCGCCACCGCCGCCTGCGCGGCCCCATGGCGCGCGTGGCGTCGGAGGTGGAGGGCAAGTGGGCCGTGCCCGGCGGCCATCCCTTCGTGCTCAGCGGCCGGGCCGACCGCATCGAGCGCCGGGCGGACGGCACGCTCGCCATCCTCGACTACAAGACCGGCGCGGTGCCCACGACGGGCCAGGTCGAGCAGGGCCTGGCGCCGCAACTGCCGCTGGAAGCCGCGATGGCCGCCGCCGGCGTGTTCGGCCCGGAGCTGGCCGGCCGCGCCGCCGAGCTGACCTATTGGCACCTGTCCGGCGGCCTTGACCCCGGCAAGGAGACCAAGCTGTTCGGGCACGACCCGGCCCGCACCGCGCAGGAGGCGGAGACGGCGCAGCGCGCGCTCATGGCCCTGATCGCCGCCTTCGACGACCCGGACCGCGCCTACCTGTCCCGCCCGCACCCCGGCGCCGCGCCCCGCTTCTCCGACTACGCGCAGCTCGCCCGCGTGGCGGAATGGGCGGCGCTGGAGGACGACGCATGAACATGGTCGCCAGTCCGGGGGCCAACGCTGGCCTCCCCATCACCGCTCGCGCCCGGGCGGAAGCCGAGCAGCGCCAGGCGTCCGACCCGGCGGTGTCCGCCTTCGTCGCCGCATCCGCCGGGTCCGGCAAGACCAAGCTGCTGACCGACCGCATGCTGCGCCTGATGCTGACCGGGGCGGAGCCCGCGCGCATCCAGTGCCTCACCTTCACCAAGGCGGCGGCTGCGGAGATGGCGCTGCGCTTGCAGCACCGGCTGGGCCGCTGGGTGACGCTGGACGACGCGGCGCTGGACGCGGACCTCGCGGCCTTGGAGGCGCCCGCCGGGGAGGAGGCCCGGGCGGCGGCCCGCGCGCTGTTCGCCCGGGTGCTGGACCTGCCCGGCGGCATGAGGATCGGCACCATCCACGCCTTCTGCCAGTCGCTGCTGCGCCGCTTCCCGCTGGAGGCGGCGATTTCCCCGCACTTCCGGCTGGTCGAGGACGCCGACGCCCGCACCGCCATGGACCAGGCGCGGGAGGGCGTGCTGGCCGGGTTCCCGGCGGACGCGCTGCTGCAGTTGGCGGGCCTGACCTCGGCGGAGGGGTTCGCGCGCCTCGTCGCGGCGCTGGATGCGAAGCGCGGGTTGCTGGACCCGGTGCTGGCGATGTCCGAGCCGCAGCGTGCGGCGGCGATGCGGCGCGCGGCGGGGGCCGGGGCAGGGGACGAGGCGGCGCTGCTGGCGGAAGCGGTCGAATGGCCGGAACGGGAGGCGGTCGCCGCGGTGCTGCGCACCGCCCAGGCACACGGGACGCCTGCGGTGCAGCAAAGGGCGGAGCGCCTGCTGGGCTGGCTCGGCCTGCCGCCCGACCTGCGGCGGGAGCATTGGAGCGAGTGGCTGGCGGACCTCTTGACCGGCGCCGGCGAGCCGCGCGCCGCAAGCGCCTACGCCGGCAAGGCCCTGGACGCCAAGCACCCGGAGATCATCGAGACGGTGGCGGCCGAGCAGGCGCGCGTGCTGAAGGTCGAGGACCGGCGCCGGGCGCTGCGGGTGGCGTCGGCGTCCGGCGCCCTGCTGTCGCTGGCGGCGCCGGTGCTGCGGTCCTATGCCGGGCGCAAGGAGGAGGGCGGGCTGCTGGACTACGGCGACCTGATCGGGCGCACCTCCGACCTGCTCCGCGACCCCGGGGCGGCGTGGGTGCTGTACAAACTCGACGGCGGCATCGACCACCTGCTGCTGGACGAGGTGCAGGACACCGCGCCGGAGCAATGGCAGATCGCCCACCGGCTGACCGAGGAGTTCTTCGCCGGGCTGGGCGCGGCGGCGGAGGAAGGGCGGCAGCGCACCTTCTTCGCGGTGGGCGACCCCAAGCAGAGCATCTACTCCTTCCAGGGCGCCGACCCCGCGGAGTTCGAGCGGTCCCGCGCCGCGATGGCCGCCCGCGTCGGCGAGGAGACGTGGCGCGACGTGACGCTGGACGTGTCGTTCCGCTCCACCCCGCCGGTGCTGGCGCTGGTGGATGCGGTGTTCGCCGATCCGCAGGCGGCGCGCGGGGTGGCCGACGACGGCCCGCTGCACCACTTCGCGGACCGCGCCGGGGCCGCAGGACGGGTCGAGCTGTGGCCGCTCACGCCCATGCCGGAAGCGCCGGAAGCCGAGCCGTGGACGGTGCCGGAGCGCAACATGGGCCTGGTGTCCGCGCCGCAGCGCCTGGCGGACGCGCTGGCGGGCTGGATCGGGGACGCGCTGCGCCGCGGGGAGCGGCTGGAAAGCCGGGACCGGCCGTTGGCGCCTGGCGACATCCTGGTGCTGGTGCGCCGGCGGGACGACTTCGCGAAGTCGCTGGTGCGGGCCTTGAAAGCGCGCGGCGTGCCGGTGGCCGGGCTGGACCGCCTGGTGCTCGACGAACAGGCGGCGGTGCAGGACATGCTGGCGCTGTGCGACGCCGTGCTGCTGCCGGAGGACGACCTGGCGGTGGCCTGCGTGCTGACCAGCCCGCTCGGCGGCCTGTCGGACGACGAGCTGATGCGGCTTTCGGTCGGGCGCAGGGGGACGCTGTGGGAGGCGCTGCGGGACCGGGCGAACGAGCAACCGGCGTGGCGCGAGGCTTGGACGCTGCTGTCCACCCTGCAATCCCGCGCCGACTACGTGACCCCGCACGCCCTGCTGGCGGAAGCCTTGGGGCCGCTCGGCGGGCGCGCCCGGCTGCTGGCCCGGCTCGGCCCGGACGCCGCGGAGCCGCTTGACGAGCTGCTGAACGCCGCCCTCTCCCACACCGCGCAGCACGCGCCGTCCTTGCAGGGCTTCGTCCATTGGCTGCGCCGGTCGGGTGCCACGGTGAAGCGGGAGGCGGAGGGCGCGGGCGGCACGGTGCGGGTGATGACGGTACATGGTGCCAAGGGCCTGCAAGCGCCGTTGGTGATCCTGCCGGACACGACGGCGCTGCCGCCCAAGGAGGAGCCGTTCGGCTGGCGGCCCGACCCGCAGACCGGCGTCGCGGTGCCGCTTTGGTCGCCGCGCAAGGAGTTCCGCTGCGCCGCGGTGGACGAGGCGCAGGCGGCGGAACGGGACCTCAAGGCCCGCGAGTACAACCGCCTGCTCTACGTGGCGCTGACCCGGGCCGAGGACCGGCTGCTGGTCTGCGGCTGGGAAACCCGCAAGGAGGTGCCGGACCAGAGCTGGTACCGCATGGTCGAGCGCGGCTTCCACGCCATCGGCGCCGAGGCGGCGGCCTTTGACGCGGTGCCCGGCGCCTGGGCGGGCCGGCAGTGGGTGCTGGACAACGCGCAGACCGCGCCCCGGCGCAGCGTGGCGGCCCCACCGGCCGGGGACGCAGCACCCTTGCCGCCCTGGGCGGGCCGCCCCGGCGATTGGCGCC
>CAXUIQ010000469.1:0-3578 GCA_964250815.1 uncultured Acetobacteraceae bacterium | reverse complement strand
CGTCCAGGATCAGCACGCGGGCGCCGCGGGCCAGCACGCGCAGGATCTCCACCCGCTGCTGCTCGCCGGCCGACAGGTCCTCCACCACCGCGTCCGGCCGGACCAGGAGGCCGAACCGCTCCGACAGGTCGCGGGTGCGCCGCTCCAGGAGCGCCGCGGACGTGCGGAACGGCGTGTCGCGCCAGCCGAGGTGGACGTTCTCGGCCACCGTGAAGGCGCGGATCAGCTTGAAGTGCTGGTGCACCATGCCGATGCCGGCAGCGATGGCGTCCTTGGGGGAGGCGAAGCGCACGGGCGCGCCGTCCAGCAGGATGCGCCCGGCGTCCGGCTGGTAGATGCCGGTCAGCACGTTCATCAGCGTCGATTTGCCCGCGCCGTTCTCGCCCAGCAGCGCGTGGATCTCGCCCGCGCGCAGGTCCAGGTCGATGGCGTCGTTGGCGACGAGGCCGGGAAAGGCCTTGGTGATCCCCACCAGCTCGACGGCGGCGCCGGGCATGGGAGCGTCAGGCGCTCCGCAGGCCGGACACGCCCTCGATCGGCCAGTCCCAGTTGTACAGCTCCATGTCCGTCATGGCTTGGCCCGCGGGGACGCGGACCTTGCCGGCAGCGTCCTTGATCTCGCCGACGAAGGGGGAGTAGCCGGCCAGCATCTTGGTCCGCACCGCGTCCGCCTGCGCCCGCACCGGGCCGGGCACGCTCTCGCCCCAGGCGTCGCGGTCCACGCCCTCCCCCATGTTCAGCAAGGTCTGCTGCCCCGGCGTCCAGGTGCCCTCGATGCGCGCCTTGGCCTGGCCGACGTAGTACTTGTTCCAATCGAGGACGATGGAGCTGACGTAGGACTTGGGGCCGTAGCGGCGCACGTCGGTGTTCCACATCACCGCGGGCACGCCGCGCTTCTCGGCGACCTGCAGGTAGGCGGCCTCGTCCATCACGCCGAACAGCGCGTCGCAGCCGTTGTCGATCAGCGCCGTGCCGGCCTGCGCCGCCGCCTGCGGGTCGAACCAGGAATTGATGACGATGACCTGCATGGTGGCCGCCGGGTTGACCGACCGCGCGCCCATCAGGAAGGCGTTCACGCCGCAATACACCGTCGGCACCGGCATGGAGCCGACGTAGCCGAGCTTGCCCGTCTTGCTCATCAGCCCGGCCGCGACGCCGGTCACGTAGGACGGCAGCCAGTGCTTCACGTAGTACCAGCCGCGGTTGGCCGCGACCGAGTGGCCGTTGCATTCCAGCCAGGCGGTGCCGGGCGCGCGGTCCGACACGCCGTGCAGCAGGTCGCCGTACTCGGAGGTCAGGAACACGATGTGGGCGCCCTGCGCCACGAACTGCCGGAAGGTGCGGGTGGCGTCGGCGGAGTAGGGGATGCTCTCCACTTCCAGGTACTTGGCCTGCGGGTAGGCCTGCTTGACCGCGAGCAGGCCCTGGTGGTGCGACGAAGTCCAGCCCTCGTCCGAGATGGGTCCCACATGGCCGAAGCCGATCACCGCCTGCTCGGGCTTCACGGCGGGGAAGCCCGCCGCCTGCGCCGGGCGGGCCAGCGACCCAGCCGCGAGGAGGCCGCCGGCCTGCAGCACAAGGCGCCGGGGCAAGCGCGTTTTCAAACGGTCCATGCTCGATGCTCTCCTGATTGCGGCACCATGCCCGCGTTCAGGAACGTTGAGAAGCATTCCGCGTGCCAACCGGGGCCGCCCGCCTCAGCTTTTGCGGCAGCACGGCTTTTGCACCGTAAAGGCCACGGGAACAGGCGAACGGAAAACTCATGGGAGGGTGGTGGTCGGTCACGCCAGTTCCACTTCTGCCTCGATCTCGACGGGAACGTTGAACGGCAGGGCGGCAACGCCGATGGCGACCCGGGCGTGGTCGCCCACCTCTGGCCCGAACGTGTCGGCGATTACTGACGACGCCCCGTTCATCAGCACCGGGAAAGCCGTGAAGCCCGGCGCGGCGCAGACCATGCCATAAACCCGCAGCCACGCCCCGATCCGGTCGAGGTCGCCCAGCTTGCGCCTGAGGCTGGCCAGGATGGCGAGCAGCACCGCCCGGGCCGCTTGCTGCCCTTGCTCGGCCGAAACCTCGGCGCCCACGCGCCCGAATGGCCCGGCGACTGCGCCCTCGGCGTCGAGCGGCACGTGCCCGGACACCAGGACCCGCCTGCCGCGCACCCGCACCAAGCTGGCCGGGACCGTGATGCCGGGCGGCAGGACCCAGGGCTTGGGCAGCACGATCCCCAGGGCGGTCAGACGCTGTTCGACGTTCGGCATGGCCGTGGCCTCCTTGCAGGACAGAGGATTGCACCGTAGCCGATGGCAGCAGCGGACGTTTCATGCAATTCTGAACCATGCGTGGCGAACCCAACATTGCGACCATGGCCGCGCTGATCGGCGACACCGCCCGCGCGGCCATGCTGACGGCGCTTGTGGACGGCCGCGCCCTGCCTGCCGGCGAGCTGGCCGCAGCCGCCGGGCTTTCGCCGCCAGCCGCGAGCGCGCACTTGGCCAAGCTGACCGGTGGCGGCCTGTTGGCCGTCGAGCGCGAGGGACGGCACCGCTACTACCGGCTGGCCGGGCCGGGGGTGGCCAGCGTCCTGGAAAGCTTGGCGTCCCTTGCCGGGCAGCCGTCCCGGCTTGAGGCGCAGCGCACGCCGCAGGCCCGTGCGCTCCGGCATGCCCGCACCTGCTACGACCACCTTGCGGGCGAACTGGGTGTTGCAGTCGCGGCAGCGCTGGAAGCCCGTGGGCTGCTCGCCCCGGCAGACGGCAAGCGACTGGACGTGACCCCGGCGGGGACGACATGGTTTGCCACCGTGTTCGGCATCGACGTGGCCACGCTCAGGCCGGGGCGGCACGGCGTCGCTTGCCGCTGTCTCGACTGGACGGAGCGCCGTCACCACTTGGCCGGCCCACTCGGTATCCGGATGCTCCAGCGCTGCTGCGATCTCGGATGGCTGGCGCGCATGCCCAGCTCGCGCGCCGTGCGCCTGACCGAGAGCGGTCGGTACGGCCTGCACGAGCAACTCGGGGTTGGCGTCCCAACTCCCTGAAAGAGAGACAAGGGCCATCAGGCCCTTGCATGCATCTTGCGTCTTGTTGCTCCCCAGACCTCTCATGTGGCTTCACGGCTTCGACCTCATCCGAAGCGTGGCCCGCAAAGGAGCCGACCCATGCGCCAACTGCTCACCGCCGACCACGTGCTGACCATGGCGCCGGGCCACCCGGTCATCGAGGACGGGGCCATCCTGATCGAGGACGGGCGGATCGAGGCCGTCGGCCCCCGGGCGGAGGTGGAGCCGCGCGCCGCGGGCGCCGCGCACCGGGCGCTGCGCGACCACCTGGTGCTGCCCGGCCTGATCAACGCCCATTGCCATTCCGGCCTGCTGCGCGGCACGGCGGAGGGGCTGCCGGTCTGGGACTGGCTCGACACCTACATCAACCCGATGCACCGCGTCCTGCAGCCCTCCGAGGCGGAGGCGGCGTCGTGGCTGTGCTACGCGGAGTCCGTGCTGTCCGGCACCACCACCGTGGTGGACATGTGGCGCTTCATGGACGGCAGCGCCCGCGCGGCGGAGGGCATCGGCA
>CAXUIQ010000468.1:0-3605 GCA_964250815.1 uncultured Acetobacteraceae bacterium | reverse complement strand
GCCCGGCCGTGCTGCTGGAGCGCCTGGTCGGCTACGAGGCGGTGCACGAGATCCGGTCCTGGAGCGACCTGAAGAACCGGCTCGACAGCGACCGCCGCTGCTACGCGCTGTTCCACCCCCGGATGCCGAGCGAGCCGCTGATCTTCGTCGAGGTGGCGCTGGTGCGCGGCCTGGCCGACAGCGTGCAGCGCCTGCTCGACAAGAAGGCGCCGCTGCTGGACCCCAAGGAAGCCGACACCGCGATCTTCTACTCCATCAGCAACTGCCAGCGCGGCCTGGCCGGCATCAGCTTCGGCAACTTCCTGATCAAGCGCGTGGTCGAGTTGCTGGGGGGCGAGTTCCGCAACCTCAAGACGTTCGCGACCCTGTCGCCGATCCCCGGCTTCGGCAAGTGGCTCGGCGCCAAGCTGGCCGAGGGCGAGGCGGCGCTGCTGAGCGAGGAGGAAGCCGCCAGCCTGCGCGCCGCGGTGCCCGGGGGCGCTCCAACCAGCATGACCGGGTTGCAGGCGCTCGACGCCATCCTCCAGCAGCGGGGCTGGTTCCGCGACCCGGCGTTGCAAAAGGCGGCCGAGCCGGTGCTGGTCCGCTTGGCCGCCCGCTACCTGATGGTGGAGGCCCGGGGCAGCCGGGCGCTCGATCCCGTCGCCCACTTCCACCTGTCGAACGGCGCCCGGGTGGAGCGGATCATCATGGGCGCCGACAACTCCGGCAAGGGCGTGCGGGAAAGCGCGACGCTGATGGTGAACTACCTTTACGACCCGGCGAAGATCGAGGAATACCACGAGGACTACGCCGGCGACGGCAAGCGCAACGCGAGCACCGCGGTTCGCCGCATGGCAAGGGGCTGGGCGTGAGATGGGGCTGGGCATGAAAGGAGGCTGGGCATGAACGCGCCGAACCCGATCGTCCGGGAAGCGTCGCCGCGCATCGCCGGGCTGCGCGAGATCGAGAAGAAGCTGCTGTGGCTGTCGGCCTGGATGGTCCACCACGCCAACCACGTCCGCCCGAACCGCGACGGCCTCAAGGTCGGCGGGCACCAGGCGAGCTGCGCCTCCTGCATCAGCATCCTGACGGCGCTGTACTTCGAGATCCTGCGCCCGCAGGACCGCGTCGCCGTGAAGCCCCACGCCGGCCCGGTGTTCCACGCCATCAACCTGCTGCTGGGCCGCGAGCGGCCGGAGCGGCTGACCACGCTGCGGCAGATGGGCGGCATCCAGAGCTACCCGAGCCGCACCAAGGACGGGCCGGAGGTCGATTTCTCCACGGGGTCGGTGGGCCTCGGCGTCGCGCTGACCAGCTTCGCGTCCTTGATGGGGGACTACGTGCGGCTGCACGGGCTGGACGCCGGCCTGCCGTCGGGCCGGCACGTCGCGATTGCGGGCGACGCGGAGCTGGACGAGGGCAACATCTACGAAGCGTTGCTGGAAGGCTGGAAGCACGACGTCCGCAACGTCTGGTGGGTGATCGACTACAACCGGCAGAGCCTCGACAGCGTGGTGCCGGACCGGCTGTTCGGCCGGATCGAGGGCCTGTTCCGCGACATGGGCTGGAATGTCGTCATCCTGAAGTATGGCCGCCTGCTGGAAGCCGCCTTCGCCCGGGAAGGGGGCGAGGCGCTGCGCCGCTGGATCGACGACTGCCCGAACAGCCTGTACTCGGCGCTCACCTTCCAGGGCGGCGCGGCCTGGCGGCAGGCGCTGCTGGCAGAACTGGGCCGTGAACCCGGCGTGCGCGCCATCCTCGATCCCATGTCGGACGAGGAATTGGCGGAGCTGATGACCAACTTGGGCGGCCACGACGTGGACACGCTCATAGAACAGTTCCGCCTGGCGGACGCCGCGGGCGACCAGCCGACGTGCTTCATCGCCTACACGATCAAGGGCATGGGCCTGCCCTTTGCCGGGCACAAGGACAACCACTCGGGCCTAATGTCCCGCGACCAGATGGCGTTCTTCCAGCAGGCCATGCGCATCCGGCCCGGCCATGAATGGGACGTGGCGGAGGGCCTGGACCTTTCGCCCGCGGAACTCCGCACGGTGATCGACGCGGCGCCCTTCGCGCAGAAGCTGACGCCTGCCGGGCGCAGCCTGTCCACGCCCGTCGTCGCGGTGCCGGCGGCGCTGCCGGTGTCGGGCGGGCCGGGACGCCGGGCCAGCACGCAGTCGGGGTTCGGCGACATCCTGGCGGAGATCGGCCGTCCGCAGGGCGACTATGCGGAGTTGGCCCGGCACATCGTGACCACCAGCCCGGATGTCACGGTCTCGACCAACCTCGGCCCTTGGGTGAACCGCCGCGGGGTGTTCGACCGCCACACCCGCAACGACGTGTTCCGCGACGCGAAGCTCGCCAGCGCGCAGCGCTGGGGCATGGCGCCGACCGGCCAGCACATCGAGCTGGGCATCGCCGAGCAGAACCTGTTCCTGCTGCTGGCGGCGGCGGGCTTGCAGCACAGCCTGACCGGGGCGCGGCTGCTGCCCATCGGCACGGTGTACGACCCCTTCGTGAACCGCGGCCTCGATGCGCTGATCTACGCCTGCTACCAGGACGCCCGCTTCCTCCTGGTCAGCACGCCGTCCGGCATCACGCTGGCGCCGGAGGGCGGGCAGCACCAGAGCATCAACACCCCGCTGATCGGCATGGCGGCCGACCGGCTGGCGTCGTTCGAGCCGGCCCATGTGGACGAACTCGCCATCCTGCTGCGCCACGCGCTCGCCCACATGCAGGCCCCGGACGGCTCGGCGGTCTGGTTGCGCCTGTCCACCCGGCAACTGGAGCAGCCGGCCCGCAGCCTCGACCCGGTCGCGGTGATCGCGGGCGCGCACTGGGTCGTGGCGCCGAAGCCTGGGGCGCGCATCGCGCTCGCCTACCAGGGCGCCGTCGCGCCGGAGGCGGAGGCGGCTTTTGCCGAGCTGCAAGCGGAGGTGCCCGGCGCCGGGCTGCTCTCGATCACCAGCCCGGACCGGCTGCACGCCGGCTGGCTCCAAGCCGCCCGCACCCGACGCGCCGGCCAGCCCGCCCGGTCGCACATCGAGCAGATCCTGGCGCCGCTGTCCCGCGACGCCGCCCTGGTGACGGTGCTGGACGGCCACCCGGCGGCGCATTCCTGGCTGGGCGGGGTGCTCGGCCACCGCGTCGTGCCCCTGGGTCCGGACCATTTCGGCCAGAGCGGCGACCTGCCGGACCTGTACCGCGAGTACGGCCTGGACGCCGACGCGATCCTGGATGCCTGCGCCCAGGCCTTGCTCGCCTGACGGCGCTGCCCGGCTGAGCGGCGTTCTGCCCGCCGCCTTGTCCCCCATCCCCGGGTGCGCTACACGCGCCGCCTGATGTCCGCTTGCGGGCGTGGTGGAATGGCAGACACGCCAGACTTAGGATCTGGTGGCGCAAGCCGTGGGGGTTCAAGTCCCTCCGCCCGCACCATCGCCCGCATCGTTGGGCGGACGACAGGGACGGCTAGGGTTCAAAGGACCGGGTGCAGATGCAGGTGACCGAGACGCTCTCCGACGGCTTGAAGCGCGGCTATTCCGTGGTCGTGCCGATGGCCGATGTCGAGAGCAAGCGCACGGCGAGGCTGGCCGAGATCGGCAAGACCGTGCGCCTGCCGG
>CAXUIQ010000467.1:0-3609 GCA_964250815.1 uncultured Acetobacteraceae bacterium | reverse complement strand
GGCGCGAGCTGGGCCGCGCCCGACGCCGGGACCGCGCCCGGCGCGCGGGCGAGCAGCATGAGCGCGCCGGGCTGCACGCGCCACGCCGCGAGCACGTGCAGCGCCGCGTCAGGCTCGGTGCGGGTCCGGGCGGCGTGTCCCGGCAGGACCGGAGCGACGGCCGTCCTGCCGCCCGCCGCGGTGCCGCGCGGGCCCGCTCGTCATACAGCGCGCGGTGCCGGGCGGCGGACTCGCCGATCCCGACCGGGGGCTGGATGCCGTCCACGAGGCGCTGCCACAGGCCCGGCTCCTCGATGGCGCGGCGCATCGCCGCCGCCAGCCCGGCCGCGTCGCCGACCGGGAAGTGCAGGCCGTTCACGCCGTCCTGCACCAGCTCCATGGCGCCGCCGAGGGCGGTGCAGATCACCGGGCGGCGGTGCTGCAAGGCCTCGTTGATCACCAGCGGCGCGTTTTCCCACCATTCCGACGGGAACACGATCCAGTCGGCATCGCCGACCAGCCGCGGCATGTCGGCCCGGCGGTAGGCGCCGGAGTAGCGCGCGTCCGGCGCCGCGTCCTGGGCGCGGTCGAAGCGCGCCAGCGTGTCCGGCGCCTGGTGCTCCGTGCTGCCGTGCAGCATGAGCCGGTGCGCGACGCCCTCCCGCGACAGCCGGGCGGAGGCTTCCAGCGCCACCACGGCGCCCTTGAACCGGTTGATGTGGCCGAAAAAGGCAAAGCGGTCCCGCCGCTCAGCCGCCCGGGCCGGGGCCGGTTCGATGGCGGGCAGGCCGTTGGGCAGCACGGAGATGCGCGCGGCGTCCAGCCCCCAGGCCACGTAGCGGTCGCGCAGGAAGCGGCTGGGCGCGATGAAGTGGTCCACCTGGGCCAGCGCGCCGCCGACGTGCAGCTCGCGCAGCCGGAAGTCGGTCAGGCTGCGCTCGGGGAAGCAGCGGCGGCAGGCGTCGGGCGTGGCGGCGTGGCACAGCGCGCCCGCGGTCGTGACCATCTGCCCGTCGTTCGCGCACATTGCGTAGTAGTCGTGCAGCGTCATCACCACCGGCACGCCGGGCAGCACGCGGCGCACCATGCCCACCATCTCCACGCCGACGGTCATCAGGTGATGGATGTGGACCACGTCCGGACGCACCTCCCGCAGCAGGGCGGCGAGCGGCATGGACACGCCGTGCAGGTCGAGCTGCGACATGTGGAACGGGTCGAACCGTCCGCTCCACATCAGGAGTTCGTCGGGCTGGTCGCCTACCGCCTGGAACGGGGTGCCGGGGCTTTGCGGGCGCTGGTGCGGCGCGGTGCCGGCCAGGAACAGCCCGTCGAACCCGGCGTCGCGGCGCAGGGTGCGGAACAGGTCGCGGGCGAAGATCTCGGTGCCGCCCGCTTGCAGGTCGGGGTGGGCGTGCAGCAGGAACAGGATGCGCAACGCCGTTACTCCTTCTCGAAGATGCAGATGTCCTGGAAGCTCGTCTCCTCGCGCCCGCTCCAGCAGCCGTACTGGGCCGGGTTGCGGCGGCGCAGGCCGTGGCGCAGGAATTTTTCCAAGAAGGCGTCCTCGTCGAACGCGACGGCTGCGAGCGGCGCATGGGGTTCGGCGTAGTATGCCGGCCCGTCCGCGGCGGGGTCGAACGCGAGCCGGCCGTGTCCCACCGCGAGCGCCGCCCGGGCGGGCGGGTTCATCTGGAACGCGGTCGCGAGGCAGCAGCCGCCGGGCGCCAGCAGCCGGGCGACCTCGCCGGCGTAGTGCAGCACCTCCGGCAAATCGAGGTGGGTGAGCACCGAGACCAGGCACACCCGGTCGAACGACGCATCCGCGAACGGCAAGGGCGTGCCCACCGTGGGCAGCGCGCCGTGCGGGTTGTACAGCGGGTGGCGCAGGTCCAGGTGCTGGAAGCGCACGCGGGGATACAGCGCGGTGATGTTGTCGGCGCACCACGCGATGCCCGCCGCCACCGGGTCCACCCCGTCGTAGCTGCCGGCCTCGTCCAAGTACTGCGTCAGCGGCAGCGCCAGGCGGCCGATGCCGCAGCCGATGTCGAGCACCCGGTGGCCCGGCGCCAGCCCGGCGTCCTGCACCAGCCGCTCCAGGAACTCCGCCCCGATGGCGCGGAAGTCGCCGTCGCCGCAGAACATCAGTTCGGGCGGCGGCACCGGCATGAAGCGGTTGGCGGCCAGGTTGCGCCTGAGCGTCGCGATGTCCGTCATGCCGCGGCCCGGTGCGCGCGCCGGGCCATCAGGGCCGCGATGGCGTGGTCCCAGCGGCGATGGTGCAGCCGGCGGTTGTACAGCGAGGCCAGCGTCTCCGTGTAGCCTTTGTGCAGGCGGATGGACCGGCGCTCGAAGTGGTACAGTTCCGCTTCCGGCACGTAGGCGGTGCCCGCGCCGGCCTGCTGCAACCGCAGGCACAGGTCGGAGTCCTCGAAATCGCCGATGATGTAGTCTTCGGACAGGCCGCCCGCCGCCTCGAACAGCGGGCGGCGGACCAGGAGCGCGGCGCCGGTGACGCCCGGCACCCGGCGGCGGCGCTGGGCCGCGGGCCAGTGGCGCGGCATCCCCTTGTGGTAATGCGCGTTGAACCACATGCCGTCCGCGTCGCGCTCGAAGAACAGGCCGGCGTGCTGGATGGAGCCGTCGTCGAACAGCAGCTTCGGCCCGGCCGCCCCGGTCCCGGACACCGCGAGCGCGGCGCGCATCGCGGCCAGCCAGCCCGGCCGCGCCGGCCCCACGTCCGAGGTCAGCAGCAGCAGCACCGGCGCCCGGGCCAGCGCCGCCGCGGCGTTGGTGGCCGCAGCATAGCCCCGGTTCGACGGCATCACCGCCATCGTGAACGGCAGGTCGTGCAGGCTGTGCAGGCCGCGCAGCAGGAACTCCAGCTCGACCCGCTGCTCCGGGCTGTCCAGCACGTAGATCAGCTCCGCCCGGCGGCAGTCCGGGTCTGCGGCCAGCGCCGCCACCTGGAAGCGCAGGAAGTCGAGGTTGCGGTAAAGCGGCACCAGGATCGAGACCGTCGGCTGCCGCACCTTGGCTCCGATCCGCACGGCGTCCACCGCGCCGCGCACGGCAAGCGCCTGCTTGTGCAGGGCGGCGGCCGCCGGGGCCAGGCAGGCGTCGAGCATCCCCGGCGTCACCGCCTCGGGCGGCACGGAGGACAGCACGGCGTCCCGCGCCGCGGAGGGCTGCATCTGGCGGAGCGGCGCCGTCACCTCCACGGCGTTGCCCGACCGCAGGCGCAGCGCCAGGGCGGGCTGCGCGCAGGTCCCGTCCGCGGGGTCGGGGACGTGGGCCACGAAGCCCGTGGGCTGCTCGGGGGCCGGAAAGGCGGACTTCGCATAGTGGCTGGCCACGTCGGGGCGGCGGAAGCGGTGGAGCAGGCCCATGCCCACGGGGGCGGCGCCGGCGGGCGTGCGCAGCTCGGCGCCGGACACCAGCCCCATGGGGTCGCGCAGCCAGCCGCGCAGGAACAGGCCGCCCGCCCCGTCCGGCAAGGCGAGTTCGAGGGCGGCGCCCAAGGGCCGCGCCGGGTCGTCATGGCGGCGCGGTGCGGCCGGCGCCAGCATCTGCGCTTCCCGCAGCAGCGCCGACGCGCTCGACCTGGCCGACGAGCTGGACCCGGCCTCCTGC
>CAXUIQ010000466.1:0-3632 GCA_964250815.1 uncultured Acetobacteraceae bacterium | reverse complement strand
CCAGCCCGGCACCATCGACGCGACGCTCGACGACGCCTTCGGGCAGCGGCAGGTGACGCAGTACTTCACGCCGCTCAAAGCGTACTACGTGATCCTGGAGGTCACGCCGAACCAGCAGGAAACGCTCGACACCCTTCGACAGCTCTACGTCCGCACCACGTCGGGCGGGACGGTGCCGCTTTCGACCTTCGTGCGGATCGACACGGCGCCGGTGCAGCCGCTGGTGGTGAACCACCAGAGCCAGTTCCCATCGGTCACGATCTCCTACAACCTGAAGCCCGGGGCCTCCTTGGGCGAGTCCGTCACCGCGATCCAGCAGGCCACGGCGTCGCTGGGCGTGCCGTCCACGGTGTCGGGCGCGTTCCAGGGCACGGCGCAGGCGTTCCAAAGCTCGCTGCGGTCGCAGCCGCTGCTGATCCTGGCGGCGCTGGTCGCCGTCTATATCATCCTGGGCATCCTGTATGAGAGCTACATCCTGCCGCTCACCATCCTGTCCACCCTGCCGTCCGCGGGCGTGGGCGCGTTGCTGATGCTGCTGGCGTTCCACTACGACCTGACGGTGATCGCCATCGTCGGCATCATCCTGCTGATCGGCATTGTCAAGAAAAACGGCATCATCCTGGTCGATTTCGCGATCAACGCCGAGCGGAACGAAGGGGCGGAGCCGTTGCAGGCGATCCGCCAGGCCTGCCTGCTGCGCTTCCGGCCGATCCTGATGACCACGATGGCAGCGCTGCTGTCCGGCCTGCCGCTCATGCTGGAAAGCGGCGCCGGGTCGGAACTGCGCAAGCCGTTGGGCTTCGCGATGGTGGGTGGCCTTGCCCTCAGCCAGGTGCTGACGCTCTACACCACGCCGGTTATCTACCTTTACCTGGACCGCTTGCAGCATTGGTTCGCTCCGGCCCGGCAGAAGCGGGACATGCCGCGCCTGGCCGGCGCGATGCGGGGACAGCCGAAGGGGTCGGAGGCCTGACTGCCTCCCCCAGCTTGGCGCTCCAAGCTGTAGGGCTTAAAGGTAGGGCAGCAGGAGACGCGCGCCGGCGTCGCGCAGCCGCGTCGGCAGGGTGCGGGCGTCGAGGTCCGCTTCCGTCAGCGCCGCGCCGCGGCTGCATTGCATCAGCGCCGCAAGCGTATCGGCGAGGCTGCGGTCATAGACCTCCACGCACAACTCGAAGTTGAGCCGGAAGGAGCGGATGTCCCAGTTGCAGCTTCCGACCAAGCACCATTCGCCATCGACGACCGCGACCTTGGAATGGCGGAACGGCGGCGGGCAGCGCCAGATCCGCACCCCGTCCTTCAGCAGCGGCCCGACGTTGGCGCGGGTGGCCCAGTCCACGAAGACGTGGTCACTGGCTTCGGGGATCACGACATCGACCGCGACGCCGCGCATCGACGCCAGGGCGAGCGCCGTCGTCAGCCGCTCGTCCGGCAGGAAATACGGGGTCATCACCGCGATGGCCTCCCGTGCACAGGCGATGGCCTGCAGCAAGGCGAACTCGATCTTCTCCAGGTCCTCGTCCGGCCCGGAGTCGATCACCCGCGACGGCGCGGCGCCATGGGGCGCCAGGTCCGGAAACCAGGCGTCGCCCTCCAAGTCCTCGCCCGCGGCAAAGGCCCAGTCCTGCGCGAACGCTTCGGTCAACTGGCTGACGACCGGGCCTTCGATGCGGAAATGCGTGTCCTGCACCGGCGCTTTCGGATGGGTCGCCATGACGTTCGCATCGGAGATGTTCATGCCGCCGGTGAAGCCGGACGACCCGTCCAGCACCAGGATCTTCTTGTGCGTGCGAAGGTTGAGGAACGGCATGCGCCAGGGCAGCGGCGAGTGGAGGAAGCGCACGGCCGGCACGCCCTGGCGGCGCAGCCGGCGCCAGGCCGGCGACCGCAGCCAGCCGCCGCCGATGCCGTCGATCAGCACGCGCACCGCCACGCCCCGGCCTTGCGCCGCGGCCAGCGCGTCGATGAACCGGCCGCCCCAGAGGTCGTCCCGGAAGATGAAGGACGACAGCCCCACGCTGCGCCGGGCCGCGGCGATGGCCGCCAGCATGGCCGGGTAGGCCTCGTCCCCATTCTGGTAGATCTGCACCGCGTTGCCCGGCGCCATGGGCCGCCCGGTGATGCGCCCGATGCCGCGTTCCAACGGGTCCAGGTGGTCGTCCTCGATGGGAGAGGGCCAGGCGGCACGGCCGCCGCGGCGGACCGCAGACGGGCGCAAGCGCCGGGCGCGGCGCTGCACCCGGTTCACGCCGAACAGGACGTAGCTGATGCTGCCGAGCACCGGGGCGAACCAGGCGAAGCCGATCCAGCCGGCGGCCGACTCCACCTCCCGCTTGCGCAGCAGGACGTGCAAGGTGACGAGCACCGCAAGGACGAGGCCAAGCACGGCCACCACGTCCGCGCGCACGTGGGCGACGCCGGTCCAAAGGTCGTTCATCTCAAGCCAGGCACCTCACGGCCGCACGGCGCCGCGCGTGTTGGTGTAGATCGCGAACAGCGTATGGGACGCGCAGATGAACAGGCGCGCCCGGTTGCGCCCGCCGAACGCGACGTTCGCCACCGTGAACGGCACCTTGATGCGGCCGAGCAAGGTGCCGTCGGGCGCGATGCAATGCACCCCGTCTCCGGCGCTGCTCCAAATGTTGCCGTCCTCGTCGCAGCGGAACCCGTCGGCAAAGCCGGGTGCTACCGTGTGGAACACCCGGCCCTCCGACAAGCGGGTGCCCCCGTCCAGCACGTCGAACACGCGGATGTGCCGCACCGGGTCGGGCGCGAACTGCGGCCCGGTTTCCGCGACATACAGCCGCCGCTCGTCGGGCGAGGAGCACAGCCCGTTCGGCCCTGCGAAGTCGTCCGCCATCACCCGCAGGCTGCCATCGCTCGGATCGAGCCGGTAGAGCGTGGGCGGCAGTTCCGGCGCCTGCTTGCCGCCTTCGTAGTCCGTGTTGATGCCATAGTGCGGGTCGCTGAACCAGATCGCCCCATCGGACGCGCAAACGACGTCGTTGGGGGAGTTCAGCCGCTTGCCTTCGTAGCGGTCGGCCAGCACGGTGATGCTGCCGTCCAGCTCGGTCCGGGTGATGCAGCGCCCACGGTGGGAACAGCCGATCAGCCGCCCTTGCCGGTCCCGCGCGTGGCCGTTGGCAAAGTCCGATGGCTGGCGGAACACGGAGACGCCGCCACCCTCGCTCCAGCGCAGGATGCGGTTGTTGGGCAGGTCGCTGACCAGCAGGCAGTCCTGGTCGGCGAACCAGACCGGGCCTTCCAGCCAGGCATAGCCTTCTCCCAGCTTCACCAGGGGCGCGTTCGGCAGCACCATGCTGCGGAAGCGCGGGTCGTGGATGTCGAAGCCGTCCATGGTCAGCGTGCGTGGCAGGGCGCACGCTGCGGCTCGACGTGCAGCTGCACCGTCATCAGCACCGCCGGCTGATCGCCGACCGTGCCGGAGCGGTGGCCGCGCTTGCCGTCCGTTTCCGTGCAGCCCTGGTCCTCGCCGAGCGAGAACTCGCCCGGCCCTTGCTCGATGCGGAAGCCGTCCATGCTCTCGATCCACCAGCGGCCGGACAGCACGACAATCCATTGCGGCGCCGGGTTCTCGTGCCACTCGCCGACCCAGCCGACCGGCTGCACGGTGA
>CAXUIQ010000465.1:0-3637 GCA_964250815.1 uncultured Acetobacteraceae bacterium | reverse complement strand
CCATGACATCGACGCCCAGCTCGGCCAGCGCCTCCGCCATGCGGAGCTTCTCGGCAAGGTTCATGGAGAAGCCCGGCGACTGCTCGCCGTCGCGCAGGGTGGTGTCGAAGATGATGACGCGGTTGTCCGGCATGACGCCGAAGCTGGGATGGTTGATGGCCACGGGCAGGGTCCTCGATTTGCGTGTGCAGGCCGGCTCTCAGGGCGTGTCCCCTAAGCGGTGCCGGCACGGATCAGCCCGGCGAGGCGCCTAGGGGCGGATAAGTCGAAGGAGGAGGGCGAAGCCAAGCGCACGCACAGTGTAGCGCAACGCGGAACGAAGCGCACGGGCCAACATCTGCATGGACAAGGACGACAGCACGGCAGCACCGTAGCCCGCCTGCCAGTGGGGGGCAAGCGGGCGGAGTCGGTCAGATGTCGGCGTAGCAGTGGGTTTCCGCGGCGCCGCCGGGGTTCGTGACCGCGCCCAGGTGCGCGGGGCCGACGGTCTGGGCGAATTTCCAGATCGCGCCGCTGTTGTAGTCGGTCCGGCGCGGCGTCCAGGCGGCCCGCCGCTCCGCCAACTCGGCGTCGGACAGCATGACCTCCATCGTGCCGGCCGCTGCGTCGATGCGGATGCGGTCGCCGTTGCGCAGCAGCGCGATGGGGCCGCCCAGCGCGGCCTCCGGCCCGACATGGCCCACGCAGAAGCCGCGGGTCCCCCCGGAGAACCGCCCGTCGGTGATCAAGGCCACCTGCTCGCCCATGCCCTGGCCGTAGATGGCGCTGGTGGTCGAAAGCATCTCCCTCATGCCGGGTCCGCCCTTCGGCCCCTCGTAGCGCACCACGATCACGTCGCCAGCCTTGTAGGCGCGATCCTGCACGGCCTGGAACGCTTCTTCCTCGCTGTCGAAGCACAACGCAGCGCCTTCGAATTGCAGCTTTTCCATGCCGGCGATCTTCACGATGGCGCCGTCCGGGGCCAGGTTGCCGCGCAGGCCGACGACGCCGCCCGTGGCGCTGATCGGGCGGGACACCGGATAGACCACGTCCTGGCCGGCCGGGAACGCCACGTCGGCCAGGTTCTCCGCCAGCGTCTTGCCGGTCACGGTGATGCAGTCCCCGTGCAGCAGGCCGCCGTCCATCAGCGCCTTGAGGATCACCGGGATGCCGCCGACGCGATGCACGTCCAGCGCCACGTACTTGCCGCCGGGCTTGAGGTCGGCGATGTAGGGCGTGCGGCGCATGATGTTGACCACGTCGTCCATCGTGAAGCGGATGCCCGCCTCGTGCGCCAGCGCCGGCAGGTGCAGCCCGGCGTTGGTCGATCCGCCGGTGGCGCCCACGACCACCGCGGCGTTTTCCAGCGCCTTCCGCGTCACGATGTCCCGCGGACGCAGCCCGCTCTCGATCAGCCGCACGACGGCCCGGCCCGACTCCAATGCCCAGCGGTCGCGGTCCTCGTACGGCGCCGGCGCCCCAGCCGAACCCGGCACGGCCAGCCCGATGGCTTCGCTGACCATCGCCATCGTGTTCGCGGTGAACTGCCCGCCGCACGCCCCGGCGGAGGGGCAGGCGACGCACTCCAAGTCGTGCAGGTCGCTGTCGGACATGCGCCCGGCGGCGTGCTGGCCCACCGCCTCGAACACATCGACCACGGTGACGTCGCGGTCTTTGTAGCGGCCGGGCAGGATGGAGCCGCCATACATGAACACGCTCGGCACGTTGAGCCGCAGCATCGCCATCATCATGCCGGGCAGCGACTTGTCGCAGCCGGCCAGGCCCACCAGCGCGTCGTAGCAATGCCCGCGCACGGTCAGCTCGACGCTGTCCGCGATGACCTCGCGCGACACCAGCGACGACTTCATGCCCTGGTGGCCCATGGCGATGCCGTCGGTCACGGTGATGGTGGTGAACTCGCGCGGGGTCGCGCCGGCCTCCGCCACGCCGCGCTTCACCGACTGCGCCTGGCGGCTCAGCGCGATGTTGCAGGGCGCGGCCTCGTTCCAGCAGGTGGCGACGCCGACGAAGGGCTGGTTGATCTCGTCCTCCGTCAGGCCCATCGCATAGTAGTAGCTGCGGTGCGGCGCGCGGCCCGGCCCCTCGGTCACGTGGCGGGACGGCAGGCGGGACTTGTCCCAACGCTTCGTCAGCATGGTGTTCTCCTTGGTTCGCTGAGGCAGGATTCGCTACGGCGCGATGCGGGAGATGGCGGCCTCGATCCGGGCGGCCTCGTGCTGGAAGGCGGCCAAGCGGCCGCGGTTCTCCTCCACGACCTCCGGCCGCGCCTTGGCGACGAACTCGGCGTTGTCCAGCTTGCGCATGACCTTCTCGGCCTCCGCCAGCGCGCGGGCGCGCTCCTTGGCCAGCCGGGCGCGCTCCGCGCCCAGGTCGATCACGCCGGCGAGCGGCAGCACCACGGTCGCCTCGTCCACCACGATCTGCGCGCTGCCCGGCGGCAGCGGGCCGTCCAGCGGCTCCACCGAGGAGGCCCGCGCCATGCGGTGGATGCTCTCCGCCCAGCGCGCCGCACGCGCCATGGTCTCCGGCTTTGCGTCGCGCAGCAGGACCGGCGTGAGCACGGCGGGCGCGATGTTCATTTCGGACCGCACGCCGCGCACCGCGCCGATCAGCCGCACCACCCAGTCCAGCTCCTCCCGCACCGCGCCGGGGTCGGCGACCGGCCCGGGCTTTGGCCAGGGCGCACGGATCAGGCTGCATGGCGCGCCGTAGCCCATCTCGTCCCAAAGATGCTCGGTCACGAACGGCATGGCCGGGTGCAGCACGCGGAGCACCACGCCCAGCACGTGCGCGGCGGTCGCGCGCAGTTCCGCCGCTTCCGGTCCGGCCGGGCCGTTCAGCACGGGCTTCGAGAACTCCACGAACCAGTCGCAGAAGGTGTGCCAGGTGAAGCGGTGGGCCGCGGCGGCGTAGTCGTCGAAGCGGTAGGCCTCCAGCGCCGCGTCCGCCTCCGCCACCATCCGGTTGGCGGCGTCCAGCAGCCAGCGGCACAACGGCGAGCGCGCGGCGGCCGGATCGAAGCCCGGGGCGGGCGCGATGCCGTTCATCTCGCAGAACCGGGCGGCGTTCCACAGCTTGGTGACGAAGCGGCGGTTGCTCTCGACGCCCGCGGCGCCCAGCCTGATGTCGCGCCCCGGTCCGGTCAGCGCGCAGACCGTGAAGCGCAGCGCGTCCGTGCCGTAGGCGTTGATGAGGTCGAGCGGGTCGATCACGTTGCCCTTCGACTTCGACATCTTCTGCCCGCGCTCGTCTCGCACAAGGCCATGGATATAGACCGTGCGGAACGGCGCCTGATGCCGGAAGTGCAGCCCCATCATCATCATCCGGGCGACCCAGAAGAAGATGATGTCGTGGCCCGTCACCAGCACGTCGCCGGGGTAGTAGCGCGCGAGTTCCGGCGTCTCCCGCGGCCAGCCCAGGGTGGAGAACGGCCACAGCGCCGAGCTGAACCAGGTGTCGAGCACGTCGGGATCGCGTTCCAGCGGCTCGTCCCGGCCGTAATGGGCCAGGGCGGCGGCGTGCGCCTCGGCCTCCGTCCGTTCCACGAACACGCGGCCGTCCGGGCCGAACCAGGCGGGGATGCGGTGGCCCCACCAGAGCTGGCGGCTGATGCACCAGGGCTGGATGTCGCGCATCC
>CAXUIQ010000464.1:0-3651 GCA_964250815.1 uncultured Acetobacteraceae bacterium | reverse complement strand
CGCCCGCACGTCCGCGTAGGCGGCCAGATACTTGTTGGTCGAGAACGCGGCCGAGGGATCGCGCCCTTCCTTCCAGCCGAAAGTCTCGTAGTGCTTCAGCGGATCGACACCCGCGGCGCGGACATCTGGATTGTGGGCCAGGTAGTAATTGGTGTCGAAATACGCATCGGGGTTCAGGCCCTGACGCCATCCCACTTGGTCGTAGCTGGCGCTGGCGTCGGCGGCGGCCGGCACGATGGTCGCGAATTGCGCGAAGTAGTATGCCTGGTCCACCAGCAGGTCAGCCGGCCCCGTCGCCTGCGGCGCATTGATGAACGTCATCCGCCCCTCGTGCTGGCCAAAGGTCAGGTAATGCGCCAACGGGTCCACGTTCGCCGCGGCCACGTCGGGGTTCGCGGCCAAGTACTTGCTGTCGCTGAACGCGAGCGACGGCTGGCGGCCCTCCTTCCAGCCGAACGTCTCGAAGTGCGTCAACGGGTCCACCCCGGCGGCGGCCACGTCCGGATTGGCCTTGAGGTAATAGGTGGTGTCGAAGAACTGGTCCGGGTTGTAGCCGAGCTTCCAGCCGACCCGGTGGTAATTGGCGGCGGCATCCTCCCCCGACGCGGCCACGTCCGGGTGCTGGGCCAGGTACCACGCTTTGTCCACCAACTGGTCCGCGACGGCCGCGGGCGGCGTGACCGGTGTGGCCGGCGTGACCGGAATGGCGACGCGGCCCTGAGCCTGGCCAACGGTGAGGAACTGCTGCAGCGGATCGACTCCGGCCGCCTTCACGTCCGGATTGGCCGCCAGGTACTTGCTCAGGCTGAAATTCGCGCTGGGGTCGCGCCCTTCCCGCCAGCCGTAATTCTCGAAATGCTCCAAAGGGTTGACGCCCGCTGCCGCGACATCCGGATTTTGGGCCAGGTACCATCTCGTGCTGAAGTACGCGCTGGGATCGCGGCCTTCCTTCCACCCGTACGTCAGGTAGTGCTGCAGCGGATCGACGCCGGCGGCGGCGACGTCGGGGTTGTGCGCCAGGTAATACGCGGCGTCGAAGTCCGGCTCCGCGTTCAGCACGTGCGTGGTCGCCAGGAGGGTGCCGCCGGAACCGTCGTCGGCAAGGCTGAACTGGCCGGCGCCGTAGGAGGCCGGCCCGCCGGTGAGCTGGAAGGTGCCCATCACGGCGCCGCCTTGGCTGACCTGGACCGCGCCGCCCAGGAAGCTGAGGGCGACGCCGCCGGCGTAGGTCACGCCTTGCAGGTCGATGGCGTCGCCGGCCCGGAAATCCTGCAGCGTCGCGCTGGCGGCGCCGGGGCCTTGGAACTGGAGCTGGGCGCCTGGACCCTTGAACGCGACCGTGCCGCCGTAGGCCGTCTGCGCCGCGAAGGCCAGCGTGCCGCCCGATTGCAGCGTCACGGTGCCGGGCTGGGCGGCCTGGGCCAGGGTCGCCTCCACGTCCACGGTCAGCGTGCCTTCCACGGTGATCGCGCCGCCGTTGACCAGCGTGCCGTTGCCGCCCAGCGTGACGGACGTGTTCGCCGCCACGTCAAGCACGGCGCGCGGGCCGAAGGTGACGGTCTCCCCCGGGCCGTCCAGGTTGGTCCCAAGGTTCAGGTAGCTGGCCGTCTGGTAGCCCGCGAGGAAGTCGATCGCGGCGTTGTCGAACTGCTCCGAGTTGCCGAAGGTGAGCGCCGAGCCGCCGACCCGGACCAAGCCCGGCGAGGTGCCGTCCGCGGCAACGAAGCTGGTGTTGTCCAGAAGCGTGAGCTGGCCGTAGTTCTGCAGGGTCAGCGCGCCGTACATGTAGGGGGTCGAAAGGTCCAGGGTGCCCACCACGCGCACGCCGTCCAGGGCGGCATCGTCATTGCGCATGACCACGCCGCCACCCATCACGAGGGAGCCGCCCTTGAGCGCGCCGTTCAGCAGCAGCCGGCCGCTGTCCAGGTTGAGCGCCGTCCTGACCGCAAGGCCCTGCGTCGAGACGCCAAGCGTCGCGCCGGGCGCGTTCAGGGTCACGGTATCGACGGACGTGCCCGCCGCCGTCCCGGCCGCGACGGTGTAGTTGCCCGGCGCGTCGATCGTCGCGCTGTCGCCCGGCGCGCCGACGTCGCCCGGAACCAGGCCGGTGGACCAGTTTGCCCCGACATACCACGAGCCGTTGCCCGCCGCCGTCCACTTCGCGTTCGCCATTGCCGCACACCCTGATTTATGTTGCGTGCATAATATATGCGTTATCGCAATAAAACGACGGGCGGCGTGGGACTAGACCTTTTTTGGTTAACGGGATGTTCATCAATAGGCCGTAAGGCCCGGAGGCAAGGGGGTGCGGCTCATAGAAACCTGCAGATGCCAGGTGCGGAAGTTTGTAATTCCTGCCCGCCCGCGCACATCATCGGCCAGGGATCAGTCCTGCCGAGAGGGAACCAAGCCATGGCCTACAATGCCCCGCTGCGCGACATGCGATTCGTCCTGACCGAACTGATCGGCCTCGACCGCATCGCCGCCCTGCCCGGCTGCGAGGGCATCGAGCCGGAACTGGTGGACGCCGTGCTGGACGAGGCAGCGAAGTTCGCCCGCGACGTGCTGGCCCCGCTCAACCAGCCCGGCGACCAGCAGGGCGCGCAGTGGCGGGACGGCACCGTGCACACGCCGCCCGGCTTCGCCAACGCCTACGCCCGCTACGTCGAGGGCGGCTGGAACGCCCTGTCCTGCGACCCCGAGTACGGCGGCCAGGGCCTGCCCGCGGTCGTCTCGGCCGCCGTGGAGGAAATGTGGCACGCGGCGAACATGGCCTTCGGCCTGTGCCCGCTGCTGACCCGCGGCGCCATCGAGGCCCTGCACCTGTGCGGCACGCCGGCGCAGAAGGCGCTCTACCTGCCCAAGCTGGTCGAGGGCGCCTGGACCGGCACGATGAACCTGACGGAGCCGCAGGCCGGGTCGGACCTTTCGGCGGTGCGCACCCGCGCGGTGCCGGACGGCGCCCATTACCGGATCTATGGCCAGAAGATCTACATCACCTACGGCGAGCACGACATGGCGGAGAACATCGTCCACCTGGTGCTGGCCCGCCTGCCGGACGCGCCGGAGGGGGTGCGGGGTATCTCTCTGTTCGTGGTGCCCAAGGTGCTGGTCGGCGCGGGCGGGTCGCTCGGCGCGCGCAACGATGTCCGCTGCGTGTCCATCGAGCACAAGCTCGGCATCCACGCCAGCCCGACGGCGGTGCTGGCCTATGGCGACGAGACCGGGGCGGTTGGCGAGCTGGTGGGCGAACCCAACCGCGGCCTCGAATACATGTTCGTGATGATGAACGCGGCGCGCTTCCAGGTCGGGCTGGAGGGCCTGGCCATCGGCGAGCGCGCTTGGCAGCAGGCGCTGGCCTATGCGCGCGACCGGGTGCAGGGTGCCGAGGCCGGAGTGCGCGGCGGGTCCAAGGTGGCGATCATCCGCCACCCCGACGTGCGGCGCATGCTGATGGGCATGAAGGCGCAGACGGAGGCGATGCGGGCGCTGGCCTACGTCACGGCGTTCGCCCTCGACACCGCCGCCCGCCACCCGGACCCGGCAGCGCGGCGAGAAGCGCAGGCCCGCGCCGACCTGCTGATCCCCGTGGTCAAGGGCTGGTGCACCGAAACCTCCATCGAGATCGCGTCCACGGGCGTGCAGGTGCAT
>CAXUIQ010000463.1:0-3657 GCA_964250815.1 uncultured Acetobacteraceae bacterium | reverse complement strand
GCGCCATGCCCGAGAACGTCGCGGTGCCGGCGATCACCACCCTCGGCTATGCCGGCATCCTTGCCGGCCCGGCCGCCATCGGCTTCATCGCCCACCTGGCGTCGCTTTCGGCCGCCTTCCTGGTCCTGGCGGCGATGCTCGTCGCGGTGTCCCTGAGCAGCCGGCGGCTATGACGGCGCCAGCCGGATCAGGGCCGACTGCGTCGCCGCGTCGTTGGTGAACACGAAGGCGTTGGGCGCGAAGCTGCCGGCGACGTGGATGGCGGCCGTCCCCGCCGCGCCGGTGGCCGGGTCCTGCATGGAGACCGACAAGGTTCCCGCCTTGTTCGCGCCCTGCTGGAACGAGGCGCCGACCGCCTTGGCGTGCTCAAGCCGCAAGGAGGAGGCCGGGCCTCCCGGCGCGGAGGTGATCAGCCCGGCGACGGTCCCCATGAAGCGCATCGGCTGGTCCAGTTGCAGCGTGCCCCCGTTCAGCAGCACGGTCTGCCCGGCCGAGACGGCGCCATCAAGCTCGACCGTGACGCCGCTCGTGTCGGCCGTGGGCACGCTTTGGATGGTGCCGGCGCCCGAAAGGTTGGCGTGGATCGCGAACGCCCTCGTGTTGGACAGCGACAGGGTGCCGGCATTCGTGACGGTCCCTGCCGGGCCGGTGATGACGAGGGAGGCGCCATCGGCGAGCTGTCCGCCGTTCAGGTTGAGCGTGGCCCCGCTGTTGAGGGTCACGGCCAAGGCGCCCGGCGCCGCCGGACGTCCGCCCGATTGCAGGCCGCCCTGGACCGTGGCGGTGCCCGTGACCGTGACCTTGCCGTACTTGGAGATGCCCATGTCGGCGCCGGCCGCCGGAACCAGCTCGATCTTGCCGACGGACGCATTCTGCAAGGCCAGGTTGGCCGGGGACGCTTGGCTGCCGGTGAGGTTGACCGTGACGCCGGACAGTTGGCCGCCTTGGGCCGCGTAGGTGCCGCCCGAAAGGGTCAGCGTGTCGCCCCCGTTGGTCGTGGGCTGCGGCGCCGGGGCGCCGGACCAGGCGACGGTGGAACCCGGGTCGGTCAGGGTGAAGCTGTGCGGGCCGTTCACGAGCAGCGCCGCCGCGGCGCCCGTCACGCCCGCGCCGTCATAGGTGGCGCCGTCGATGTACAGGTTGCGGTCCTTGGCGGCCGAGCCGCCCCAGGCGTCGTTGAGGAAATCGACCGTGACGGTGTGGGCGCCGGCCGCCCAGTTCCCGAGCACGCTGATGGCATCGGACCGGCCGCTGCCGTGCGGCGAGGTGGCCGTGAGCACGCCGCCGACCTGCCGGCCGTCCACGCTGACCGTGAACTGCGCGTCGCCTCCATACGCATCCTCCGACACGTTCAGCACGAGCGTGTCGGAGCCGGAGCCGATCGAGGTCGTGGCCATGGAAACTCTCCTGCGAGGTGACGACGCCGTTGCGTTCATCTACTTTGGCGTTCTTAGCGATGAACGGCTGAAGCCGGCGAAAGGTTACGGCTAAGAAATGTCATTGCTGCTTCGGCGGCCTTGCCACGGCGCGTCGCGCTTGCGGCGGAACGCTTGCAGGCGTAACCGCGGCCAGGCCGCCTCGTCCTGGCCCCGGCGGCCAGGGTGAAGCACTGGTCCTTCACGTCCCGGCCAGGGAGCGGATAACGTGGCGTGAGCGCATTCCAAAGGAGAGCCGGCGGATGCCCGCGTTTGGCTTTGGACGCTGCCGGGGCGGTTCGGGATGAAGCGGCGGCGCTTGCTCCAATGCGCAGCCCTGCTCCCCGTGGTGCCGCACGCGATGGCGCCCGGTCCAGCGCGCGCCGGCACGAAGGGGTTGGCGCGCGTTCGGCCCGGCGATCCCGGATGGCCGGACGCATCCGGGTGGGAAAACCTGCGGCAGCGCGTGTCCGGCAACCTTGCCGCCATCCGGCCGCCGCTCGAAGCCTGCGGCAGCGCCCCGGCGGGCGCGGCTTGCCAGCAGCTTTTCCACGACCTCAAGAACCCCTACCTCATTGGCGACAGCCCGGCCCTGACGCAGACCTGCGCATGGGTGGGCGCCTGGACCGCGCAGCCCAGCGCCTATGCCGTGGCGGCGCGCGAAACCGCGCACGTCGTGGCCGCAGTCGATTTCGCCCGCGAGAACAACCTGCGGCTAGTGGTCAAGGGCGGCGGGCACTCCTACCTCGGCGCGTCGAACGCCCCGGACTCGCTGCTGGTCTGGACGCGCGCCATGGACGGCATCGCGGTCCACGACGCCTTCGTGCCGCAAGGCGGCGAAGGACGGGCGGCCCCGGTCCCGGCGGTCACGGCCGGGGCGGGCGCGATCTGGATGCGCGTTTACGACGCCGTGACGACAGGGGCCGGGCGCTACGTGCAGGGCGGCGGGTGCGTCACGGTCGGGGTTGCCGGGCTGGTGCAGGGCGGCGGGTTCGGGACCCATTCCAAGGCCTTCGGCACGGCCGGGTCGTCGCTGCTGGAAGCGGAGGTCGTGACGGCGGACGGGGCCGTGCGGATCGCCAACGCGCATCGGGAGCCTGAGCTGTTCTGGGCGCTCAAGGGCGGCGGCGGGGGCAGCTTCGGCGTTGTCACGCGCCTGACGCTGCGCACCTGGGAGCTGCCGGAACGCTTCGGCGTGGTGTCCACCGCCATCCAGGCTGCCTCGGACGACGCCTACCGCCGCCTGCTCGGCGCGTTCGTCGCCTTCTACGCCGACAGCCTGTGCAACCCGCATTGGGGCGAGCTTGCCCGCGCCACGCCGGGCCGCCGGCTGGAGATCGGGATGAACTTCCAGGGTCTCGACAAGGCGCAGGCCGCCGCGGTCTGGCAACCCTTCCTGGATTGGGCGGCGTCGCAGGACGGGCTTGCCGCGACGCCGCCGACGGTGGTTGCCGGGTCCGGCCGGCACCGCTGGGACGGCGCCATGCTGGAGAAGGCCGTGCCCGGCGCGATCCGGCGCGACGACCGCCCGGGCGCTCCGGCCTCGAACTTCTTCTGGGCGTCCAACCTGGCCGAGGCCGGGCACGTGATCCATGGCTTCGAGTCGGTCTGGCTGCCGGCGTCCCTGCTGCAGCCCGGGCGGCAGCCGGCGTTGGCCGACGCGCTGGCGGCGGCGAGCCGGCACTGGATGGTGGAGATGCACTTCCAGAAGGGCCTCGCCGGCGCGCCCGCAGAGGTGGCCGCGGCAGCGCTCGACACGCCGATGAACCCGGCCGTCGCCCAGGCCTTCATGCTGGCGATCGTCGCCGGCGAGGGTCCGCCCGCCTTCCCCGGCCTTCCCGGCCACGCGCCGGATGCCGCAAAGGCGCAACGCGACGCGGCCCGCATCGCCGAAGCGATGGCGGAGCTACGAAGCGTGGCGCCCGAGGGCGGTTCCTACGTCGCGGAAAGCAGCTACTTCGAGCCGGAATGGCAGCGAGCGTACTGGGGGCCGAACTACGCCCGCCTCCTCGCGGCCAAGCGGCGCTACGACCCGGCCGGGCTGTTCTTCGTGCGCCACGGCGTCGGCAGCGAGGAGTGGAGCGAGGACGGCTTCCAGCGCCTCGCCTGAAGCGCTGCCGGTCAACCCGGCGCACCGCTCCGCCGCCTAAGCATCATTCTGCGGAGCGTGCTCACGCGCAGCAGATGAAATGATGCGTCTTCGACGACTCCTAAGCGGGCATTCGTGGCCCAAGCCACGAAA
>CAXUIQ010000462.1:0-3661 GCA_964250815.1 uncultured Acetobacteraceae bacterium | reverse complement strand
AAGCCCACGATCTCCGGCGTCAGGTAGGTCTCGGCGTGCGGGTCGCCGTCCATGACGCTGCGCTCGCCGCCTTCCTCGTAGTTCAGCACGAAGCTGACGGCGACCCGGGCGTTGCCGGGCCAGGCGGCGTGCGGGCGGGTCCGGCCGTAGCCGATCAGGTTGCGCGGGCGGGGATCGGTCATCAGTAGGCCTCCCGGGCCGGGCCAGCCAGCTGTTGCACGGCCAGGTCCCGGTTCAGTTCGTCCATGCTTCCCCGCGGCTCACCCACGGTCCTCGCTGCTGGGCGCGCGAGGCGGCGGAACGCCTGCAAGGACCGTTCCACGGCGTCCCGCTCCAGTCCTTGGGCGATGACCACGAGGCGCGAGCCGCGCTCGGCGTCCGGCCAGTCCGGCAGGTGCTCCGGGGCGTGGACCACGTGCTGCACCGCATGGATCGCGACCGGCGTCTCGCTGTCCTCCACGTCCAGGATGCCCTTCACGCGCAGCAGCCTCTCCCCGTGCCGGTGCGCCAGCATGCTGAGCCACAGGCCGAAGACGGTCCAATCCAGCTTGCCCGGGAGGCGCAGGCAGAACGAGGTGATTGCGCCGCCGTGGCGGCTGCCGTTCAGATGCCCGCCCGGCGTCCATGGCGCATCCGCTTGCATCCAAAGCCGGGCCTCGGTCATCCGGGTTTCCGCCGAATGGATGCCCTGGCCGATCAGGATGCCGGGATCGACGGCGCCGTGGACCGCTTCCACCACCGGCGCCGCCGGGTTCAGACGGCGCAGCGCCTGCCGGAGCCGGGCGACGGCGTCGGCGCCCGCCAGGTCCGACTTGGTGACGATCAGGCGGTCGGCGATTGCCGCCTGGCGCGACACCTCCGCGTGCTGCGCGAGGCCCTGCTCCGCGTGCAGGGCGTCCAGCGTCGCCACGATGGTGCCCGGACGGAAGTGCCGGCGGATGACCAGGTCGGCGGTCAGGGTCGCAAGGATCGGCACCGGGTCCGCAAGGCCCGTGGTCTCGACGACCACGCGCCCGAACGGCGGCACCTCGCCCCGCTGCCGGCGGGCATGGAGGTCGCGCATGGCGCGGCTGAGGTCGCCGCGGATGGAGCAGCAGATGCAGCCGCTGGCGAGCAGCACCGGCGCTTCCTCCAGCGCGCCGACCAGCAGGTGGTCCAGCCCCACCTCGCCGAACTCGTTGATCAGCACGGCGGTGTCGGCGAACCCCGCGTCGCGCAGCACGTGGCGGAGCACCGTGGTCTTCCCGCTGCCCAGGAAGCCCGTCAGGATGTGGACCGGGAGGCGCGCATCACCCAGCGCCATGGCGTTCCAGCCTGTCCAGCAGCGCCGGGTCGAGCGGGTCGAGCGGCGTGCCCGCCATGCGCTCCGCTTCCGGCCACAGGTCGGCCAAGCCCTGCACCATCCCGGCCGCCCCCGTCCGGCTGCGCAGCACGAAGGCGCTCCCCTGCCAGTCGGCCAAGGACAGGCCGTAGTGCCGCAGCACCGCGTTGCCCAGCGCCACCCGCTGCCGCCTGGCCCGGCGGCGCAGCCACGGCATTGCGGACGCCGGCGGCTCCCCAGGACGCGCGACGCCGTCCGCCCAGTGGGTGCCGTCGCCCAAGGTGCCGCACAGGCCGCACATGCTGCTGCCGATGCTACTTCTGGCGCGGATGCCGGCGGGCGAAGTCGTCGGCGATCTCGTCCATGGTGACGAACCGGACGCCGGGGTGGCGGATCATGTGGCTGTAGAGCCGTTCCAGCATCATCAGCACCTGCGGCCGCCCGGACACGTCGGGGTGGATGGTGATGGGGAACACGGCGTAGTCGTATTCGCGGTACACCCAGTCGAACTGGTCGCGCCACAGCTGCTCGATGTCGTGCGGGTTCGTGAAGCCATGGCTGTTCGGCGCCTTCTTGATGAACATCATCGGCGGCAGGTCGTCCAAGTGCCAGCTCGCCGGGATCTCGATCAGGTCGGTCTCCTGCCCGCGCACCAGCGGGTGCATCCACTCGTCCGGACGCTTCGCGTAGTCGATCTTGGTCCAGCTGTCGCCGACGCGCACGTAGTAGGGCTCGAAGTCACGGTGCATCAGGCTGTGGTCGTACTTGATCCCCTTCTTCAGCAACAGCTCGTTGCTGACCGGGCTGAACTCCCACCAGGGGGCCACGTAGCCGGTGGGCCGCTTGCCGGAAAGCTTCGTGACCAGGCCGATGCACTTGTCGAGCACCGCCTCCTCCTGCTCGGGCGTCATCTCGATCGGGTTCTCGTGGCTGTAGCCGTGGATGCCGACCTCGTGCCCGGCCTCCACCACGGCGCGCATCTGGTCGGGAAAGGTCTCGATGGAGTGGCCAGGGATGAACCAGGTGGTCTTGATGCCGAAGCGCTCGAACAGCTTGACCAGCCGCAGGCTGCCGACCTCGCCGGCGAACAGCCCGCGCGAGATGTCGTCCGGGCTGTCCTCGCCGCCGTAGGAGCCGAGCCACCCGGCCACCGCGTCCACGTCCACCCCGAACGAACAGAAGATCTCCTTGGCCATCGCGTCCCCCTCCCTGATCGGCGTCCCTTCGAGCCCGCGGCGGTTCTGTTGACCTTGCCGCAGCCTGAGCCTGTCAGGAACCTGCCAAGGTGGCAACGCCGCGCCGGCAGATCCCGCACGTGGCCGGCGGCCCAAGGCCGGACTTGAGCAGACTCGCCATGAATGTCAGGCCGGCGCAGCCAGCACGGTCGCCGCCGCCGGGTCCCAGAGCAGGGCGACCGCCTCTGGCGCCCAGCCCGGGGCGTAGCGGCTGGCATGGCTTTCCACCGTGGCCTCCTGCCCATCGTCCAGCACGATGCCAAGCTGCACGGCCGTGCCGACCAGCAGGCGGCTCGCCAGCCGTCCCACCAACCGGTCTGCGCTTGCTGGCGCCCGTGCCGCATCGACCACATCCACCGCCTCCGACGGGATCGACAGCACCGCAGGCGCTCCCCGGGGCGGCGCCGCGCCATTGACCCGGCCGCGCAGCACGCCGGACCGCGTTTCCACGGCGGCGATGCCCTCGGCGCAGCCGGCCATGCGGCCGTCCAAGATGATGTTGCGGCCGATGAAATGCGCCACAAAGGCACTCTGCGGCCGGGTGTACAGCTCGTGCGGCGGGCTGACCTGCTCCGCCCGGCCCCGGTTCATCACCACGATGCGGTCGGACAGCGTCAGCGCCTCTGATTGCGCGTGCGTCACGAACACGAAGGTGATGCCGACGTTGCGCTGCAAAAGCTTCAGCTCGTGCTGCACCGACTTGCGCAGGTTGGCGTCGAGCGCGCCGAGCGGCTCGTCCAGCAGCAGGATGTCCGGCTCCACCACCAGGCCGCGCGCCAGCGCCACCCGCTGCCGCTGCCCGCCCGACAGCGCCGCGGTGCGCTCGTGGCCGATAGGGCCGAGGCCTAGCCGCTCCATGATCCCAGTGACCCGGCGCCCGCGCTCCGCGCCAGGCAGGCGCTTGACCCGCAACCCGTACTCGATGTTCTGCCGCACCGTCAGGTGCGGGAACAGCGCGAAGTTCTGGAAGATGGTCGAGGTCGGGCGCCGCTCCGGCGGCGTGTCGCCGACGTTCCGGCCCCCGATCAGGATGTCGCCCGTGCTGACGGTCTCGAAGCCCGCGATCATGCGCAAGGTCGTGGTCTTGCCGCAGCCGGACGGGCCG
>CAXUIQ010000461.1:0-3666 GCA_964250815.1 uncultured Acetobacteraceae bacterium | reverse complement strand
GGGGTGCGTGGGGGCGGGGCCGGGGGGCCGGGGGCGCCGGCGGCCTGCTGCCGCGTGTGCACTAACTCGTGCGCCAGCAGCGCGGCGCCGGCGGCTGTGCCCGGCGCGAAAGCCCCCTGCGAGAAATAGACCGCGTTGCCTAATGCAAAAGCGCGTGCGCCCAGCGGGGAAGCCGCACTTGCCGCGGCCGTGTCGGCGTGTACCCGCACCCCGGAGAGGTCGCCGCCCAGCACCGTCTCCATGCCCCGCCGCACCGCGGACTCCAGGGGACGCCCCGTGCTACCGGAGACGTGTTCGAGAGCTTGCAGACGGCGCTGCAGGTTGGGCGTGCCCGCCCCGGCCTCGGCTTTGCGCTGCACGCTCGCCGCCAGGCTCAACATCCCCGGCAGCATCGTCGACGCCGCCATCGCGCCGCTCAGCGCCGCTGGCACGCTCATCCTACCATCACGACCGACGCTAGCCGAGCGGCGTAACAGGTCCGCGTCACCGCCCTCGGCCGTGCGCGGCCGATCCAACCCATTCTGGACACGCGCCATCAGCAGGGCGGCCGGATCAGGCGGCGCGGACCAGTGCGCCGCCGCCTAGCCCCCGGGGGCCCCCGCCTGCCGCCGGGGCAGACCGGGGAGATCGGCGTGCGCGGCCCGGCGGTCTTCCTCGGCTACGCCGACAATCCCGAAGCCAACGCGCAAGCCTTCCGGCATGGCTGGTTCCATACCGGGGACCTTGGCCACCTTGATGGCCGCGGCTTCCTGTTCATCACCGGGCGCGCGTCGGACATGTACATCTCCGGCGGCAGCAACGTGTACCCGCGGGAGGTGGAGGAGCTGCTCATGCTCGACCCGGCGGTCGCCGAGGCCTGCGTCGTCGGCGTGCCGCACCCGAAATGGGGAGAGACCGGCGTCGCCGTCCTGGTGCCCCGCGGCGGCGCCGCCATCGACGCCGCCGCAGTCCGGGCACGGCTCGATGGCCGCCTCGCGCGGTACAAGCAGCCCGCCCGGATCGTGGTCTGGGACGCACTGCCGAAGTCCGGCTACGGCAAGGTGGTCAAGGCCGAGGTGAGGCGCCTGCTCGCCGAGCAGGCGCCCCAAAGCCTTGAGCCGCCTTGAGCCGCCTCGACGCCGGGCGTCAGGCCGCCGCCCGCACCGTCACCGCGTCCAACGCCTGCCCGAGGTCGGCCAGGATGTCGTCGATGTGCTCGATCCCGACCGACAGCCGCACGTAGCCGGGGCTGACGCCCGCCGCCATCTGCTCCTCCGCCTCCAACTGCGAATGCGTCGTGCTCGCGGGGTGGATGGCCAGCGTCCGCGCGTCGCCGATGTTGGCGACGTGCAGCACCATCTGCAGCCGGTCGATGAACGCCCGGCCCGCGTCGGCGCCGCCGGCAAGCTCCAGCCCCACCAGCCCGCCGTGGCCGCCGCGCATGTAGCGCGCCGCCCGTTCGGCCGCGGCCCCGGCCTGCTGCGAGGGGTGGATCACCCGCGCCACCTCCGGACGCTTCAGCAGGAAGTCCACGACGGCCTGCGCGTTGCTGCAATGCCGCTCCATGCGCAGCGCCACCGTCTCGATCCCCTGTATCACCAGGAAGGCGTTGAGCGGGCTGAGCGCCGGGCCGAGGTCGCGCAGCAGCGTGACCCGTGCCTTGAGGATGTAGGCGATGGGGCCGAGCGGCTTCGCCGCCTCCACCCAGACGGCGCCGTGGTAGCTGGCGTCCGGCTGGTGCAGCGCCGGCTGGCGGTCGGGGTAGGCCGCCCAATCGAAGTTGCCGCCGTCCACGATCAGCCCGGCGATCGACGTGCCGTGCCCGCCCAGGTACTTGGTCGCCGAATAGACCACCACCGCCGCCCCGTGGTCGAACGGGCGCACCAGCAAGGGCGCCGCCGTGTTGTCCATGACCAGCGGGATGCCGGACCGCCGGCCGACCGCGGCGACCTCGGCAATCGGGAACACCTCCAGCTTCGGGTTCGGCAGGGTTTCCGCGTAGTAGGCCCGGGTGCGGCCGTCGGTGGCGCGGGCGAAGGCCTCGGGGTCCGCGGGATCGACGAAGCGGACCTCGATCCCCTGGTCGCGCAGCGTGTTGGCGAACAGGTTCCAAGTGCCGCCGTAGAGGTTGGTCGAGCTGACGATGTTGTCGCCGACCCGCGCCAGGTTCTGCACCGCGAGCGCCGACGCCGCCTGCCCGGACGACACCGCGAGCGCCGCGGCACCTCCCTCCAGCGCCGCCACCCGCTTTTCCAGCACGTCGGCCGTGGGGTTCATGATGCGGGTGTAGATGTTGCCGAGCTGCTTCAGCGCGAACAGGTCGGCGGCGTGCTCGGCGTTGTCGAACTGGAAGCTGGTGGTCTGGTAGATCGGCACCGCGACCGAGTTGGTGGCGGGGTCGTGGCGCCAGCCCGCGTGCAGGGCCAGGGTTTCGGGGTGCTTGGAATCCATGGGAACGGTCCCTCCTTGGTCGTGCCGGCCAGCATAGCCGCGCGCGCGCCCGCTGCGGAAGCGCGAACCCGGGGCACGCGGAGGCGCGAACCCGGGAAGCCGGGCCGCGTTGGCTGCGGCACACAGGAGAAGCGACCATGGACCAAGAGACGATCAAGCTCGCCGCCGCGGATGTCGAGGCGACCCCGTTCCAGATCCCCGGCGCGCAGGGCGAGTTCCGCATCCAGATCCTGAACGAGGACCAGGCCCGCGGCGTCGTGACCACCATCGTCCACCTGCCGCCCGGCGGCACCATCCCCGCCCACCGGCACCAGGCCGGGGCGGAGATGCACTACGTGCTGGAAGGCGACCTGATCGACGCCGGGCAGGAACTGGGCGTGGGCGGTTTCCTGACCCATGCGGCGGGCCAGGTCCACGGCCCGCACGAGAGCAAGGGCGGCGCCAAGGTGCTGACCGTGCAGCAATGGCAGTCGAAAGACGGCAGCTTCGACTTCGAGCCGGCCTGACCGCGGTGGACCAGCCCTTCCCCGAGCTTCCCGCCGGCGCGTTCCGCAAAGCCGACCCGTCGCCGGACACGCGGTTCTATGCCGAGGCCCGGCTGGTCACCCACATCGACGCCGCCGCCGTCGCCGCGGTGACGGCGCTTTACCGCGAGGTGCTGCCGGCCGGGGGCACCGTGCTCGACTTCATGTCCAGTTGGGTCAGCCACCTGCCGGCGGACGTAGCCTATGCCGAGGTGATCGGCCACGGCATGAACGCCCGCGAGCTGGCCGCGAACCCCCGGCTGGAACGGTGGTTCGTGCAGGACCTCAACGCCCAGCCGGCGCTGCCCTTGCCGCCGGCCAGCGTGGACGCCGCCTGCATGTGCGTGTCGGTGCAATACCTCCAGCGCCCGGCCGAGGTCTTCGCCAGCCTCGCCGCCGTCTTGCGCCCCGGCGCGCCGGTCGTCGTCACCTTCTCGAACCGCTGCTTCCCGACCAAGGCGGTGGCGATCTGGCAGGCGCTGGACGGCCCGGACCAGTGCCGGCTGGTGGAGCTGTACTTGCGCCGCGCCGGGTTCCCGGCGGTTGAAAGCCGCACACTGCGGGATGGCCGCCGGAGCGACCCACTGTGGGCGGTGATCGGGCGCAACGCGGCTTGAGGGTGGTGGGCGCCGTTGGGTTCGAACCAACGACCCGCTGATTATTGATCCGGCTTGGGTGAACTTGAACGGGCTCGGGGCTAGGCCAGGTTGTC
>CAXUIQ010000460.1:3166-3685 GCA_964250815.1 uncultured Acetobacteraceae bacterium | reverse complement strand
GCGGAGGGCGACCTGGCCCGCGCCCGCACGATCGCCGACGCCGACCTTGGCGCGGTGCCGTGGCTCGCAGAGGGCGAGGAGCGCGACCTATACTTGGTCGGCGGCGCGTGGCGGGCGCTGGCGCGGGTGCAGATGTACCTGGCCAGCTACCCGCTGCATATCGTGCACCATTACACCATCGGCCGCGACGCCGGGCGGGACCTGGCGGCGCAGATCCTGGCAAGCCCACGCCGGGTTCTGGAGCGGCTGACCGGCGCGCCGCGCCGCCGGGTGGACGACCTGCCGTTCGCCGCCACCGTGCTGCGCCGCCTGCTGCGCCAGACCAACGCGCGCCGCGTCGTGTTCAGCGCCAACGGCGTCCGCGAGGGCTGGTTCATGCAGCAGGTCCCGCCGGAGGTCCGGGCCGAGGACCCCGTCGTGGGGCGGGGGCCCCCCCGCGCCGCCCCCGAACGCCCCCCTGTCCCCCGGCCGCCCGCGCGGGGGGGCCGCCCGACGAGCCCGCCGTGGGGCGCGCCGCGG
>CAXUIQ010000460.1:0-3156 GCA_964250815.1 uncultured Acetobacteraceae bacterium | reverse complement strand
GCCGCGATGTCCGCCTGCCGCCGGCGCTGCTGGACTGGACCGCGCCGCTGTTCCCGGAGGAAACGGGGCCGCAGGCCCGGCTCCGCGCCGCCGCCTGCTGGACGTCCGACATCGGCAGCCACGACCACCCGGACTACCGGGCCGAGCAGGCGTTCCTCCGCGTGCTGCGCCAGCCCGGCGTCGCCATGGACCACCCGACCCGCGCCTTCCTCGCGCTCACGCTCGCCCTGCGCTACGAGGCGGAACTGGACGCGCCCTTTCTTGCCATCGGCCGCGCCCTGCTTGACCCCGCCGCGGTGAGCCGGGCGGAGGTGCTGGGGACGGCGCTGCGCCTTGCCTACACGCTGTCTGCCGGCACGCCGGAGCTGCTGGCCGGCGCCAGCCTGCGCGTGCTGCCCGGGCGCCTTGGATTGCGCCTGGCCGAAAACAGCGGCGTGTTCGCCGGCGACGGCATCCAGCGCCGCCTGGCCCGGCTTGGCGCCGCGATGGGGTTGGCGGTGGACGAGGCGGCTTGACCGGGCGGCCTGCGAGCGGTCATCCTCGCAACGATCCCGGCCCGGGAGCGCCCCGATGAAAGTCCTCGTTGCTGCCCTTGGCCTGCTCGCCGCCTTGGCCGCCAATGCCGATGCGCCCAACCGGAACGTGGACAAGAGCAACGACGCCGGCGGGCCGACCGGCGACGACAAGGTGGACCAACTGAACAAGGGACAGCTCGACGAGCAGCGCCCGGCGCCCAGCCTGGGCACTCCTCATGTGGGGTGGCGGCTCTCCTGCCACGCGATCCGGACCAGCAAGGTGAGCGCCGCCGAGTAGTAATCCGGCGCGGCTGCCACAGACGGAAACTCGACCGGCAACTCAAGAACCGTGGCCGGGGTGTTCAACAACGTGCCGACCGCCTGCATCCCCGGCGGGGCCGCGTAGGGTGCAACCGCCCCGGTGATCAAATCCACCCAGGCCGGCAGAGCCGGAATCTGCTGGTCCCAGTAGGTGCGGAACGCCTCGCCGACATCCGCGGGCGTCTGCCCCGCCCAGGAGAGGTAGAGCGGAACACGGACCGCGTCGTAGGAAAAGCGCGGGGGCCACTTGCCGGCCGGTTCCAGCGTTCCATCCGTCCGGGAGATCTGCAGCCAGTCGGGCGGCAGCATCCACCGGCCGAAACGCCCGTCGCGCATCAGCGCCAATCCATCCGAGCGCACGTCGTCCCAGAGCGGATGCTGCGTGCGTACCGCCAGCTCCTGCAGGGCCGGGAAAGCGTAGTAGGACGGGTTCAGGGTGAACGCCTGCTCCGTTTCGAACCCCTGCACGCCGGGCAGCAGCAGGGTCCACGGACCGGCACGGCGCACCAGCAGGCGCAGGATGTCGCGGACGATGGCCGCCGCGGTTGCGGCATGGTCGGGGCATGACCAGCGCCGGGCCGCCCGGGACAGCGCCATGGCGATGAACAGGTCCCCATCGGTCGCGTTGTTGGTGTCCGCCACCCGGTTGGCGGCGCCGGGCACGTAGCGCCAGGAGTGCAGCGCGTCCCGGCTGCGGCGCAGCGTGCGGGTCGTCCAATCCAGGATCGCCTTGAACGCCGCCGGGTCGTCGAAGGCGACGGCGAACAGCAGTCCCCAGCCTTGCCCCTCGGTGTGGGACACGCCGCCGTTGCCCGTGTCCACGATGCGGCCGTCGGGGTGCAGGAAGCGCGCCTTGAAGGCGTCCCACTCGGCAGGCGCCGCCTCCGGGGCCAGCGTCGCCAGGCCAGCCAGCGGCGCAAGGACCACGGTGCGGCGGGACGGCATCAGAACCGGTTTTCGAGCCGGACGGTGGCCCGGGTTTCGTTCCAGTTGGCGGCCTTGTCGGACCGCACCTCGCCGCCCAGCGTCAGCGCGTCGCTCAACGGGTAGTCGAGGCCCACCCGCACGCCGCCGACGAAGCCGTTGCGGGTCTGCGCCTGGTTGCGCGTCGGCACCAGCGGGTTGACCCGCGCGGCTGCCTCCGCCTGGGCCTGCAAGACGGGATCAACCGGGAACAGCGGACTTGCGTCCTCGCGGAAGCTCGCATAACCGGCCGTGGCGCCGAGCCGGTAGCGCAGGTCGCCGAGCTTGCCGCGGTAGTCCAGCGGGATGTTGAAGGCGACGAAGTTGCGCGGGCTGAAGTATCCGCCCTGGCCCAGCGTGAAGCCGCGCTGGTTGTGGTCGAAGCTGAAATAGATGAGGTCGAGCCCCGTCCTCAGCTCGCCATCGCGGTCCTTGTAGATGGGATAGGAGAACCCGGCGCCCGCCTCGACCTTCGCGTTGTGCGCCACGTGCTGCCCGTCGTAGGCGGCGTACCCGCCCGCGGCGTAAACGGTGCCCGCGCCGAGTCCAGCCTCCAACTGCACGTGCCCGCCGGTCTGCGTCACGCCGCCCCAGGTCTGCCCGCTCGCTGCGTCCTTCGCGCCGGCGTAGGAGAGCAGGCTGTCCAGCACCGACCGGCGTTCGCCCCGGATGCGCAGGCGCACCGTGTCCGTCAGCTTCGGTGCGATCTCGATGCCACCCAGCAGGTTGGCGACCGGGAAGCCCAAAGGCGACGTGCCGACGTCCACGCTGACCAGGTCGCCGCGCTGGTATCCCACGTCCAACGCCGCGCCCGCGGCCGTGCTGGAACCGGATGCCGCCGTGCCCCTTGCCGCATTGGTCCCGAACCTCAGCGGAGCGTCGCCCGTCGTCGGCAGCCTGCCGGCGTCCAGGAACACCGGCGTGACCTGCGCCGTCACCCGCCCGCCGAGCTTGCCGGGCTCGAAGCTCGCCTGCGCCGTCGCCGACAGGTCCTGCAACCGGTCCAGCCCCGCCGTGCCCGACCGGACGCGCACGCTGGCGCTGCCGAGCGCACGCGGCGCCGAGTCGTTGCGCACCAGCGCCAGCTCCTGCGCGATCTCCCGCGACACGCGGTCCCCAGGGGACGCCGCCACGGACGCCGCCACGTCGGCCGGGACGCCTGAAGCGCTGGCGGCCTGGAAAGGATTGGCGCCGCCGCGCGTGGAGATCCTCGCGGCCGGAGCCGCTTCCCCGAGTTCCTCCCGCCGCTGCGCCGCCGCGGCTTCCAGCAGGGTTTGCGCCCGGGCGTTGTTGCCGAAGGCGTGTGCGACCCGGGCCGACAGCACGGTCGCGCGGCTGTCGGCGGGCGCCATCGCCC
>CAXUIQ010000459.1:0-3690 GCA_964250815.1 uncultured Acetobacteraceae bacterium | reverse complement strand
CCCCGCTGCGTGCGGGCCAGCACCTGGTCGGCCGTCATGCCGAAGATGAAGATGTTGTCTGCGCCCACGCAGTCGCGAAGCTCGATGTTGGCGCCGTCCAGCGTGCCGATGGTGAGCGCCCCGTTCAGCGCGAGCTTCATGTTGCCGGTGCCGGACGCTTCCATGCCCGCGGTGGAGATCTGCTCAGACAGGTCGGCGGCGGGAATGATGACTTCGGCGAGGCTCACGTTGTAGTTCGGCAGGAACACCACCTTCAGTTGCCCATCGACCGCCGGGTCGGAGTTGATGACCTGCGCCACGTCGCAGGCCAGCCGGATCACCTGCTTGGCGACGCGGTAGCCCGGCGCCGCCTTGCCGGCGAAGATCTTGACCCGCGGCACCCAGTCGCGCGTCGGCTGCGCCCGGATCGAGTCGTACAGCGCCACGGCGTGCAGGATGTTGAGCAGTTGGCGCTTGTACTCGTGGATGCGCTTGACCTGGACGTCGAACATCGCATGGGGGTTGGCCGCGATGCCGGTGCGGTCGGCGATGACCCGGGCCAGCGCCTCCTTGCGGATCATCCGCTGCCGGGCGAACGCGGCCTGGAAGGCGGGGTCCTCGGCATGGGGGCGGAGGTCCGCGAGCACGGTCGCGTCCTGCAGCACGCGCGGACCCAGCGTCTCCACCAGCAGGTTCGTCAGCCCCGGGTTGGCGCGGTGCAGCCAGCGGCGGAAGGTGACGCCGTTCGTCTTGTTGTTGATGCGCCCGCCGTACTGGGCGTGGAGGTCGCGGAACACCGTCTTCTGCATCAGGCCGGTGTGCAGCGCCGACACGCCGTTGATCGAGTGCGACCCCAGGAACGCCAGGTGCCCCATCCGCACCCGCCGCCCATGCCGCTCGTCGATGACCGACAGCGTGCGCAGCAGGGCGTCGTCCACCGGGCCGCGCGCGGTGACGTGCTCCAGGTGGCGCGCGTTGAGCAGGTAGATGATCTGCATGTGCCGCGGCAGCAGGCGCTCCATGAGGGAAACCGGCCAGGTTTCCAGCGCCTCCGGCAGCAGCGTGTGGTTGGTGTAGGCGAAGGTCGCGACGGTGGTGGCCCAGGCGGCGGACCACTCGACGCCGTGCACATCGACCAGCAGGCGCATCATCTCGGCCACTGCGATGGCCGGGTGGGTGTCGTTGAGCTGGATCGCCGCCTTGTCCGACAGGTTGGACAGCGTGCCGAACTGCTCCAGGTGGCGGCGCATCAGGTCCTGCAGCGAGGCGGAGGCGAAGAAGAACTCCTGGCGCAGCCGCAGTTCCTGCCCGGCGTCGCTCTCGTCGCCGGGGTACAGCACGCGGGACACCGCCTCGATCCGCACCCGGTCGCGCAGCGCGCCCACGTGGTCGCCGCGGTTGAAGTCATCGAGCTGCATCGGCGTCGTCGCCTGGGCCGACCAAAGCCGCAGCGTGTTGGCGTGGCGCGCCGGGGGCGCGCTGCCCGGGGTGGGGCCGCCCACCACCGGCATGTCGTATGCGACGGCCGACAGGGTCTCGGCCGGTTGCCAGACGTAGGCGGTGCCGTTGGCGCCCTCCTGCCGGGTCACGGTGCCGCCGAAGCCGATGGGGTAGGCGACCTCGGCCCGCTCGAACTCCCAAGGGTTGCCGAGCGACAGCCAGTCCTCCGGCAGTTCCTGCTGGATGCCATCGACGATGACCTGGCGGAACAGCCCGTGCTCGTAGCGGATGCCGTAGCCGTAGGCGGGGATGCCGAGCGTCGCCATGCTTTCCATGAAGCAGGCCGCGAGGCGCCCAAGCCCGCCGTTGCCGAGGGCGGCGTCCGGCTCCTGCTCCTTCAAGCGTTCGAGGTCCACGCCCTCCGCCGCCAGCGCCGACCGCACCTCTTCCATCAGGCCGAGGTTGCCGATGGCGTCGAACAGCAGGCGGCCGATCAGGAATTCAAGCGACAAGTAATAGACCCGCTTGGCGCCGCTCTCGTAGGTGCGCCGGGTGCTGTCGAACCAGCAGTCCAGCACGCTGTCGCGCACGGCCAAGGCGGTCGCGACGAACCAGTCGCGCTCGCTGGCGACGCGGGGCGACTTGCCGACCTGGTAGGTGAGCCGGGCGACGATCCTGGCCCGCATCTGGTCGGCGGGCGGGGCGGCGGCGTCGGGGCGGGCATCCGGTACAGCTACATCCATGTTCGCATCCTTGTCCAGCGGCCGGCCTTGCCCGCCTGGTCTTCGTCTCGCTTCTGGGAACCGCGGCTACGCCATGCGGTTTGATGGCATCTCGGCGTTTTCATGGCCATGTCCCGTCCACTCCCGCCAGAGCAGGATCAGCGCCGCCATGATGGCGGGGCCGACGAACAGGCCGAGCAGGCCGAACGTTTCCACCCCGCCCAGGATGCCGAGCAGCACCCAAAGGAAGGGCAGGCGGGTGGAGCCGCCGATCAGCGCCGGGCGGATCGCGTGGTCGGCGACGAAGATGACGGCGGCGCCTGCAGCGAACAGCACCGCGGCCGCCGCGGCCGTGCCCGTCGCGAGCACCAAGAGCGATGCAAGCGCCAGCACCAGCATCGAGCCCAGCGGAACCGTCGCCGCCAACGCGGTCAACGCGCCCAGCAGCACCGGATGCGGCGCCCCGGCCAGCCAGTAGCCGACCCCCAGGACGGCGCCGATGCCAAGGCCCACCAGAACCAGGCCGTCCACCGTGCCATGGACGGACGCGATGACCTGCCGCCCCAGCCGTTCCCCGTCCGAGCCGAGCAGGCGGCGGCTGGCCGTGCGCATCTGCGCGACCAAGCCATCCCCGTCGCGGAACAAGAAGAACAGGGTCGCGAGGGTGAAGCCGAGCAGCACGCCGCGATGCGCCAACTGCGTGCCGAACTCGCGGCTGAACAGCATGACCTGTTCCCGATCGACCCGGCCCAGCAGCCGCCGCGCGGTTTCGGGATCGCGCAGGTTCGCGTCCCACCAGGCGGTCGCCTGCGCCGCACCCAGGGGCAGCCGCGCCAGCCAATCGGGTGCCGCCATGCCGTGGGCGCGCACATCGACAACCATGGTTGCCAGCATGCGCGCCTCGTGGCTGAGTTGCATCACGACCAGCGTCAGCGGCACCATGAAGACAAGGGTGACCGCGGCGGTGAACAGCAGCGGCAGCAGCACGCGGTGCCGCCCGGCGCCGAACCGCCGTTGGGTCCGCTGATACAGCGGCCAGGTGGCGATCGCCAGGATCGCCGCCCAGACCAGGGCGCGCAGGAAGCCCTGGAGCAGATACAACCCGAGCGCCGCGAGGCCGATGGCAAGCGCGATCCGCGCGACCTGCTGGCCGTTCTGGGTCCGTTCGGCCTGGTGCGGGGTCGGCAGATCCATGTCGGGCGTCCTGTTTGCGGCGGCTCGCGCCGCGTCCAGGAGGGTTATAGCGGGATTTGCCCGGCTTGGCACCGCCTTGCGCACCGGGGCCGGACGGGCCACGCTGAGGAGGCCGAACAAGGGAGGCGGGCATGGCCGCGGACGCGGAAACGGATTGGAAGCTGAACGGGGTGCGGGTGATCCCGGGCGACAGCCTGGACAGCAACACGCCGCAAACGCCGGGCATGAGCCGCGCGGCCGCAATCGACTTCGCCCGCGCCGGGGCGCAGAAGCTGTGGGCTGGCACGGTGCACATCCACCCCGACGCCAAGACCGGCGCGCACCACCACGGCGCGCTGGAGAGCGTGATCTACGT
>CAXUIQ010000458.1:0-3693 GCA_964250815.1 uncultured Acetobacteraceae bacterium | reverse complement strand
TGCACGAAGCCGGCGCCGAGCACGATCTTCGCCCCCGTTCTTGGCGCCTCCACGCCCGACGCGCCCCCTTCCGCGCCGATCAGCGCCAGGATCTCGTCTTGCGCCAGGTCCTCTGCCGCTGCGTCCTCCGGGAGGCCGGGCAGGACGCCTTGGGGGCGCACGCCGATGTGGTTGGCCGTGCCCGCCCGGGTCGCCAGCAGCTCCGCCTGCACGCTGTCGCGGATCAGGGACGCCGGGGTGATCACCCGGTCCATGGCCTCCACCATGTCCGACATGCGCCCGGGCGGCAGGGTGTACTCCGCGAACTCGTGCACCAGCCCCACCGACGGCAGCTCCGCCCGCAGTGCCGCCTCCGCCAGCGCGCTGGTTTCCACGGAGTTCAGCAGCACCGCCGAGAGCCTGTGCGTCGCCTTCAGCTCCCGCATCAGGTACTCGGCATCGAGCGGCGACAACGGCCCCGCCGCGACCGTGCAGCCATGCGACGCGAACTCCCGCAGCAGCGGCCCGGGCTTGCCCAGGAAGGCCACGACGTTGTGGGTGCCCGCAAGCGCCGCGCCGAGGTTCAACCCGACCAGCGGCGCCCCGGTGCGCGACGCCTCGTGGCTCGCCACCAGCACGGTCGGCTTGGCCTCGTCGAAAGCGAGGCCGCCCCGGCCGAGGACCGACGTGAAATCCGGCCGCCCTACCCGGCCCTCCGCATGGCCGAATGCCGCGAAATGATAGAACGGGTCCATGCCCGCCGTCCGCAGGTCCGGGTAGCGACGCAGGTAGTAATCGGCGCAGAAGTCCGGCGCCGGGTCGAGGCCCAGGCGGCAGCCCACCAGGAAGTAATGCTCCAGCGGGTCGGCCGGCGGCGGCTCCCCCGGGAACTGCCGGCGCCACCCGTCGAGGTAGAAGCGCTCGTTGAACCGCGCCCGCCCCGCCTCCATCCGCTGGTCCAGTTGCCGCCGGGTGCAGGGGCGCAGCTCCGCGCGGCCGACCGCGATGCAGTGCAGGATCGGCATGGCGAAGCCGGCGCCGTCCGGATCGTCCGGGCGTCCGAAAGCGTCCTCATAGGCCGCCGCATAGAACGCGCTGTCGAAGGCCTCCCCGACCGGCGCGCGGTGGCTGCGCCCGACGAGGTAGTCCTCGATGTCCGAGAAGCCCGGCCGCGCCGGCCGCCCGCGCTCCCAGGCATAGGCCCGCGCGTCGAACAGGCCGCTCGCCGCCACCCGCTCCGCGTCCCGCTTCAGCGCCCGCCGGTTCGGGTAGCGCCCTTCGTCCCGGCCGTGCACGAGGTAGTGCAGCAGCGGGCTGCCGCCGCCCTGCGCCACGTCCGGGTTGGCGTCCCGGTAAAACCGCACGTCGAACTCGGGGGAGGGCGGCAGCAGCGCCGCTTCCCCGGTCGCCAGGTAGTGCGTCGCGAGGTCGAGCCGGCTGCCGGAGATGCCGATCGTGCGGGCATAGAACGCCTCGTCGAACACCCGGTCCGCGGCGACCATCCGCGCCAGCGACGGCAGCTCCTGCGTGCCCTCCTCCGCGTCGGCAAGACCCGCGTCCCGCTGCCCCGCGCCCCCGTCGTCGCGTTGTCCGGCGCGCCCATCCGTATCGCGCCGTCTGGCGCGCGCATCAGTATCCATCCGCGTCCGCTCCCCCAAGCCGGCTCAATAGGTTTGGCTGGCGAAGCGCGCCGCGCGCTCCACCGCATGGAGGCCGGACGGCTGCTCCCGCATCTCGACCACCACCCAGCCGCCGTAGCCGATGCCGTGCAGCGCCGCCGCCGCCTGGCCATGCGCGCACGCCGGCGCGTCGAACGGCCCGATGTCCGGCTCCGCCGCGTGGTAGTGCGCAAGCCCGGCGCCGGTGGCCGCGACTTCCGCCCCGATGTCGTCGCCTTCCAGCGTGACGCAGGCGCAGTCGAGGTGCGTCCGCACCGCCGGGTGGTCCGCCGCCGCCACGACCCGGCGCACCTCCGACGCCCGCAGCATGAAGTCCGCCCCGTACTGCACCGGCACCGGCTCCAACCCGATGACCAAGCCTGCGGGCGCCGCGATGTCGCCCAGCACGCGCAGCCGCTCCGCCGCCAGCGCTTCCGCCTCCGCGGGCGGCAGCGCGCCGCGGGTCCGGTTGCGCGGCGCGCCCAGCCCCGCGATGCCCGCGCCCAATGCCTCCGCCACGGTTGCCACCTGCCGCATGTGCTCCGCGAGCCGCCCGAACGCCGCCCCGTCCGCCAGCAACTGCACGTCCGGACGCCCGAACAGGATGGCCTGCAAGGAGCAGACCCGCAGCCCCGCATCCTCGACCTGGGCGCGGTAGCCCCGGGCCGCCGCCGCGTCCAGGTGGTCCCAGTCGGCGATCCGGGTGGGCGCGGCCTCGATCCCCTCCATGCCGAGCCGGGCCAGCAGCCCCAGCGCCGCCGCGGTCTCCCCCGGCGCCCAGGCGAGGTTCGACATGCCGAGCTTCACCCTCATGCCCGCCCCGCTCTTATGCCCGCCACGACGCGACGAAGCGCCCCATGGCCCGCAGCGCCGCGTCCGCGTCCATCGCGTAATCCCCGCTGACGCCGAAGGCCGCGCCGTGCCGGGTCCGCACGTCGTAGGCGACCGGCCGGGCCAAGCTTGCGCCAGATGGGCCGCCGAGCGCGCTGTCCGGGAAGAACCGGCCCTGCACCTCCGCCATCGACACCGGCTCCGTCACCAGGTTCACCAGCGGCAGGCCCAGCGCCTGCACCCGGTCGATGTCGTCGGCCAGGCGCTCCAGCGGGTACCATTGGAAGCGGGAGGCGGGGTCGATGTAGTCCAGCCGGTGGCCGTGCAGCAGGTCGTAGAGCGCGTTCTTCTTCAGCCCCGGCCCGAACAGCGCCGGCAGGCGGACGACGTGGCACACCGGGAAGCGCTCCCGCACCCACTCCTCCAGCCAGGCCCGGTGCAGGCCATAGGGATGGAGGTCCGGCTCCGGCACCGCGTCCTCCTCGTCCACCGCCAGCGGCGTGCCGTACACATCGACGGTGGAGATCAGCACGAACCGCTCCGCCCGCACCCGCTCCAGCCGGCGGGTCAGCCGCTCGATGCCGGCGCGGTCGGCTTCGGCATGGGCGTTCGCCCACCACTTCACCGCGCTCACCCCGGCGCAGACGATGCGGTCAAACGCCCGGCCCTCGATGGCCTCGATGTCCGTCGAATGGTAGCCCGCGCCGAACGCCCGCTGCGCCAGCAGCGCCTGGCCCACGAACCCCGTGCTGCCGATCAGCGCGTCCATCAGGCCCCCGCCTCCATGCCCGGCATCATGCGCGGATCTGCGCGATGTTGCGCCGGAGCGAGCTGTCCACGTGCATCCCGGCGTCGAACTGCCCGGCCTCGATCGCGGCCAGGATGCGCTCGGTCGCGAAGAACACCGTGTCGATCTTGCCCGACATCACCGAGAACGTGCGGCCCCGGCGGAACACGTAGCAGGACCGGTCGTCGAACCGCCCGACCGGCTTGGTCTTGATCGCCAACTGCGGCCCCACCAGGCGGAACCGCTCGCGGAACTCCGGCAGGTAGCGGGAAATCTGGTCCTCCATCGCCTGCGCCTTTTCCGCCACCGTCGCCGCCGACACGCCGTCCCGCACGCGCCGCGCTTCCTCCGGGCTGTCGAATCGCCCGAGCGGGGTGTGCGGCACGCTGGACAGGGTGTAGAGGCCGGGGTCCTCGGTCGGGTAGATCGAGCACAGCG
>CAXUIQ010000457.1:0-3721 GCA_964250815.1 uncultured Acetobacteraceae bacterium | reverse complement strand
CGGTGGCCCCACCAGAGCTGGCGGCTGATGCACCAGGGCTGGATGTCGCGCATCCAGGCGAAGAAGGTGTTCTCCCACTGCCGGGGCACGAACGCGGTGTCGCCGCGCTCCACGGCGTCGATGGCCGGGCGGGCCAGCTCGGCGGCGTTGCAGTACCATTGCGTCGTGAGCCTCGGCTCGATGGGCACGCCGGAGCGGTCGCCGTGCGGGACCTGGTGGGTGTGCGGCTCCGTGCGGTCCAGCAGGCCCAGCCGCTCCAGCTCGGCCACGATCGCGGCCCGCGCCGCCGCCCGGTCCTGGCCGGCGAGGCCGCGCACGAACCCGGCGGAGGGCGGCAGGTCGAGGTCGGCCAGCGTGACCCGACCCTCGCGGTCCAGCACGGAGGGCATCGGCAGCCCGTGCCGCTGGCCCACGGCGAAGTCGTTGAAGTCGTGCGCCGGGGTGATCTTCACCGCGCCCGTGCCCTTCTCCGGGTCGGAGTAGCTGTCGGCGACGATGGGGATGCGGCGCCCGGTGAGCGGCAGGACGGCATGGCGCCCGACCAGGCCGCGGTAGCGCCCGTCCTCAGGATGCACGGCCACGGCGGTGTCGCCCAGCATGGTTTCCGGGCGCGTGGTGGCGACGGTGATGAACCCGTCCGTGCCCTCGATGGGGTAGCGGATGTGCCACAGGCTGCCGCGGACCTCGCGCGCCTCCACTTCAAGGTCGGAGATCGCCGACTGGAACTTCGGGTCCCAGTTGACCAAGCGGCGGTCGCGGTAGATCAGGCCCTCGCGGTGCAGGGTGACAAACACTTCCCGCACCGCCTCGGACAGGCCCTCGTCCATGGTGAAGCGCTCGCGCGCCCAGTCGAGCGATGCGCCGAGCCGGCGGAGTTGCTCGGTGATGGCGCCGCCGGACGACGCCTTCCACTCCCAGACGCGCTCCAAGAACGCCTCGCGGCCGATCTCCTGCCGGGTCTGGTTGCTGGTCTGCGCCAGCAGGCGCTCGACGACCATCTGCGTCGCGATTCCGGCGTGGTCGGTGCCGGGCTGCCAGAGTGCGTCGCGGCCCTGCATGCGGCGCCAGCGGACCAGCACGTCCTGCACGGTCATCGTCAGCGCGTGGCCCATGTGCAGGCTGCCGGTGACGTTGGGCGGCGGGATCATGATGGTGTAGGGCCGGCTGGCGGCGCCCGGGTCGGCACCGAACGCTCCGGCCGCTTCCCAGCCCGCGTAAAGGGCCGGCTCGACCTCGGCCGGATTGAACGACTTGCTGAGCATGGTCCCGCTTCTAGCCCGGCGGCGCGGCCCCGGAAAGCCGCCGGAGGTTCAGGATGCCATGCGCCCGACGACGCGCTCGATCTCGGCTTGCACCGCGCGTTCGACCACAGGCGGCAAGTGCTTGTCGAGCCAATCCTTCAGCAACGGGCGGAGTTCGGACCGCACCAGGTCCTCGATGGTCGGGCCACCGCGCTGGACTGCGGCGTTGCGCTCGGAGGCCAGCGTCCGCATCAGCGTCTCGACCGATGCGCCGGCTGCGGCTGCGGCTTCGGGTGCGACCAGCACCGCATTGGATAGGGGAGATGGCCTGCTCGGTGGCGTCGCCGCGACCGGCGGTGGCTGCTGCGGTGCCGGCGGCGTGCGGGACACGGGGGGTTCGGGTTCGGGCACGACAGGATGCTCCATGATCGCCGGCCGCTCTGCGGATGACTTCGGTTGCGGGGCGTCGCGCAGGGGCGCGTCGCGCGGCGCTGCGTCGCGTGCCGGTGCATCACGCGGCAGTGCGTCGCGCGGCGGATCGCGTTGCGGCTCTGGCACCATCATCGAGGAGTCGAGTACCAGCACCCCGTTGTCGGGGACATTATGGCCGGGCGCATGGGGTTCCGGCGCGGGCTTCGGCGCTTCGTCCTCGTTCAGGATGCGCCGGATGGAGGCCAGGATGTCCTCCATCGACGGGTCGGCTGCCGGGTCGGCCGCGGCGGGCGGCGTGGCGGGGCCGGTGGGTTGCATTGCCATGGTCAGCGTCCCGGTTGGGTGGTCGCGTAGTCGCCCGTGCCGAACAAGCGTTGGCGGACCGCGTTGTAGTAGGCCGTTTCGTCGTAAAGCGGCACGTTCAAGTTGAGGTCGCGCGCCGTGAGGCGGCCGATGGCGGCTGCGACCGAATACGACGCGGTCACCAGGTTGGCCAGGTTCTGCACCAGGGTGACGCGGGAGTTCAACAGCGCCTGCTCGGCATTCAGCACGTCAAGCGTGGTGCGGCTGCCGACGATCGCTTCCCGCTGCACGCCTTCCAGCGCGATCTGGTTGGCGCGGATCGCCGCCCGCGTGCTGTCAATGGTCGAGCGGGCGGCCACCAGCGTTTCCCAGGATTGGGTCGCCTGCTGGATGGCCTGGCGGCGCTGGTCGTCCACGATCTTGCGGTTCTGCTGCTCCGTCTGCCGGGCCTGGCGCACGCGGGAATATTCGGCGCCGCCTTGGTAGATCGGGATCGAGGCATTGAGCAGGACGGTGGCGCCCAGGGTGCTCTGGCCGACGACCTGCTGGCCGTTCGTGTAGCCGCCCTGCGCCTGCACGCTGACCTGCGGCATCAACTGGCTGAAGGCCAGGTCGATCGCGTCGCGGGAGGCGGCGTCGTCGAACAAGGCCGCGATGACGTTCGGGTTGTTCTGCGACGCGAGCTGCACCGCCTCGTCCTGGTTCTTGACCGGCAGCTTGAGCGGCTGCGGCTCGACCAGCTGGTCCGGCAGCTCGCCCACGTATTGCCGGTAGCTGGACCGCGCGGTTTGCAGGTTGCCTTCGGTGGTCTGCCGCGTCGCCCGCGCGCCGGCGAGCGCCGCCTCCGCCTGGGCCACGTCGGTGCGGGTGATCTCCCCCACCCGGAACCGGTCGTTGGTCGCCTGGAGCTGGCGGGCCAGCACCTGCTCGTTGTTGATGTTGAGCTGAAGCAGTTGCTGGGTTTGGATCACGTTGACGTAGGCGTTGACCGTGTTGTTGAACACCTGCTGCTCGGTCGCGATCAGGCGCCCGCGCTGGGCGAAAACCCGGTTGTCGGCCTGGTTGGTGCCGGCCCGGGTCGCGCCGCCGCGGTAGAGCGGCTGCGTGACCGTCGGCGTCGCCGTGTAGATCGGGCGGTTCTCCCGGACCGTGCTCGAACCCCTGCCACCGTTGTCGAGCGTGAGGCTGCCGAAGCCATAGCCGACCGTCCCGGCCACGATCACGGTCGGACGCCAACCGGCCAGCGCCTGCGGCACGCCTTCATCCGTGGCGCGAAGCTGCGCACGCGAGGTTTGCAGGGTCGGGTTGTTGGAATAAGCGGCAGCAAGCGCTTCCTGCAGCGTGCGCGCCTGCGCTACGGCCTCCCCATGCGCAAGGATCGACGCGAGGCCGGCAGCGCCGATCACGCACAGGTTACGAAGGCGCATACGCAAAGCTCCTGCAAAGGTCGCAGCCGCCGGCCGCGGACGCGATCATGCCACAAGCATCCCGTCGGCACCAATGCCGCGCAGCAGGCCCCGCATTCCTCAGAATTGGAAGGCCGGCTCCGTGAGCAAGGGGGGCAGCAGCGGCGTCGCGCAATCGAACACCGGCTGCGCCCGCAGCACGGCGTTCGGCGCGCCGTGCTGGCCCGGCTCCGCCAGCACGCCCTGCCCGACCGACGCGGCCCCCGGCGCCAGCACCGTCACCAGCCGCCCGCCCCGCGGGTTGAGCTGCGGCGCGATGGCGGGCGGGATCGACCGCAC
>CAXUIQ010000456.1:0-3721 GCA_964250815.1 uncultured Acetobacteraceae bacterium | reverse complement strand
GGCCTGGCCCATGGGTCGCGTCCAGCACGGGGCTTCTGCGGCGCCGGCTCAGCCGCCTGGCACTTGGGCGCTGCGGTTGGCCGCGCCGGGCCGCGCGCCGCAAGACGGGCATCGGGCGTCCGCCCGCCCCGCCGCCCGCAACGAGCGCGCAGGACTCGGGGCAACTGCCAGGACCGCCCTTTTCGCCTCAAGACGCATGCACCGGCCTTCGATGTCTGAAGGCCGTTATAGCCAGGCATTCAGGGTGCCGCCAGCGTGCGTGCAAGCGCGGCGCGCAGAGCGGCGCGGCAGGTTGCCGCCGGCGGCGAGCCGTATAGGATGCGAAGATGGTTCCGCCGCTTACCTGCCCCTGCCCGGTTGCTGCCCTTGCCGCAAGGCGGATGGCCTGATCGCTCCGATGGAGCCGGCCCAGCACGCGATCCCGCATTTCGCGGTGGAACTGACAGCGCCCGACATCTCCTGGTGGCTGCCGGGCAACACGGGCGTGCGCGGGTTTACGACGTTCGGCTCCGGGCAGCCCGGCCCGCACATCGCGCTGGTCGCGGTGCTGCATGGCAACGAGATCGCCGGCGCCGTCGTGCTCGACCGCCTGATGCGCCGCGGCATCCTGCCGGCGCGGGGCAAGCTGACGTTGGGCTTCGCCAACATCGCCGCGTTCTCGCAGTTCGACCCGGCGCAGCCCACGGCCTCGCGCTTCCTGGACGAGGACCTGAACCGCCTGTGGGACCCGGCCGTGCTGGACGGCCCGCGGCGCAGCGCCGAGCTTGACCGCGCCCGCGAGATGCGCCCGCTGATCGACACGGTGGACGTGCTGCTGGACCTGCATTCCATGCTGTGGCCGTCCGAGCCGCTGATCCTCAGCGGGCCGACCCCGCAAGGGCGGCGGCTGGCCATGGCGCTCGGCGTGCCGGAGCTTGTCGTGGCCGACAGCGGCCATGCGACGGGGCCGCGGCTGATCGACTACCCGCACTTCACGGCGCCGGGCCAAGCCGCCGCCGCGTGTCTTGTGGAAGCCGGCCAGCATTGGCACCCCTCCACGGTGGACACCAGCGCGGCGTGCGTCTCGGCCCTGCTGCGCCTTCTTGGATGCGTGGACGGCCCGCCCCCGGTGCCCAGCCCGCGCTGCGCGGAGGTCACGATGACCGTCACCGCCGCGACCGCCAGCTTCGCCTTCGTGCATCCGTTCCGCGGCGGCGAAGTGATCCCGCGGCGCAACACGCTGGTCGCCATGGACGGCGCCGCCGAAATCCGCACGCCGCATGACGACTGCCTGCTGGTGATGCCGAGCCTACGCCCCAGCCGCGGCCACACCGCCGTGCGCCTGGCGCGCTTCGTCTAGTGCCCATGCGCCTGGCGCACTCGCCTAGCGATCTGGCCGGCCCGTCCCTATGTTGCGACGCAGCGAATGGAGGGACCGATGCCGCTGACCGAACCCGCGCCGCGCGAGCTGCTGCACCTGCGCGACATCGAGTTGCGCGGCTACCGGCGCGCCGACGGCCTGTTCGACATCGAGGCCAGCCTGCAGGACACCAAGACCTACGCCTTCAGCAACGCCGAGCGCGGCCGGATCGACCCCGGCGTGCCGCTGCACCGCATGCTGGCGCGCATGACATTGAACGAGGACATGGAGATCACCGCGTTCGAGGCGGTGACGGAGTTCGGCCCCTACGCGATCTGCCCGTCGGCGGCGCCCAACTTCGCGCGGCTCGCCGGGCTGAAGGTGGGCCGCGGGTTCCTGAAGGCGGCCAACGAGCGCATCGGCGGCGTGCACGGCTGCACCCACCTTCGCGAGCTGCTCGGCCAGATGGGAACCGTGGCGTTCCAGACGCTGTATGCCGTCCGTGTCAAGCGGGAGGCGGCGCCGAACGCCGTCGATACCGCACAACAATCGGCGGGGCAGCCCGCGGCAGAGCTGCCGAGGCGGCCCATGCTGCTGGGCACCTGCAAGGCCTACGCGCCGGACAGCCCCGTGGTGGCGCGGCAATGGCCGCAGTTCTACACCGGGGCCGCGCCAAACCCTAACCCTTGAGGGCGGCCTGCTCTTCCGGCGTGCGCAGCGTGAGCGCCAGCGCGTGCAAGCCCCCGGAGAATTCCGCCTCCAGCGCCGCGTTCACCAGGCGGTGCCGGGCGACCCGGCCCTGGCCCTGGAACCGGTCGGACACCACGAGGACGCTGTAGTGCGTCTCGCCGCCCGGCGCCGCTCCGGCATGGCCGGCATGCAGGCTGCTGTCGTCGCGCACCTCCAGCAGGACCGGCGCGAGGGCGCTGGAAATCAAGGCGCGCATGCGCTCGGCACGGCCGGGCTGGTCGGAGCGTAGTGCGGTCATGCGCAAGGCTTAACCCGGCCTGAGCGGGGAGGGAAGGACTTGCCGCCGCCGCGGTTGGCAGCACATAAAGCGGGATGACCCGATCCCCGCGACCACGGGCCTACACGCCCGACCCGGCCGCGCCGGGACGCCCCTGCGACATGCCCGGCTGTCCCGAGGCTGGCGGCTTCCGCGCGCCCAAGTCCCGCAGCTCGTTGAACCAATACTGGTGGTTCTGCCTGGAGCACGTGCGCGCCTACAACCTGGCGTGGGACTACTACAAGGGCATGACGCCGGGCGAGATCGAGGCGCAGGTGCGGTCCGACACCGGATGGCAGCGGCCGACCTGGCCCCTGGGCCGGCTGGGCGCCCAGGCCTTCGACGAGGCCATGCTGCGCGACCCGCTGCACATCCTGTCGGCCGGGCGGGTCCGTCGCGGCACCGCGGCGCCGCCCAAGACAGCGGTGCCGCCCGACCTGCGCGACCCCATGCAGGCGCTCGGGCTGGATTGGCCGGTCTCGCTGGACGCGCTCAAGGCGCGCTACAAGGAGCTTGCCAAGCGCCATCATCCCGATGCCAACAATGGCGACCGCGCGTCGGAGGAACGTCTGAAAAGTATCAACCTTGCTTATGCCGCGGTGCGGCAACATCTCACTGCCGAGCCCCGGATGGCCGCGACCGGATGAGCTTTCGCAACCGCCCCGAACGGGGCTAGTTTCCTTCGCCCGGCTCGCTGCACCGCGGAGCACTGCACAGGACCCCAAGGCCTATGAACAACATCGCCGCACTTGCCGACGCCCGTTCCACCCCGACCTCGGCCATCAGCGTCCCGGACACGACGGTCGATGCGCGCCAGGCGTTCGGCCTCGATGTCGATATGGAGGTGCCGGCGTTCTCGGTGGCGACCGAGCACGTGCCCGAGATCGACTCGGCCTACAAGTTCGACCGGGAGACCACGCTGGCGATCCTGGCCGGCTTCGGCGCCAACCGCCGCGTGCTGATCCAGGGCTACCACGGCACCGGCAAGAGCACCCATATCGAGCAGGTGGCGGCGCGGCTGAACTGGCCCTGCATCCGGGTCAACCTCGACAGCCACATCAGCCGCATCGACCTGATCGGCAAGGACGCCATTGTCCTCAAGGACGGCAAGCAGGTGACGGAGTTCCGCGAGGGCATTCTGCCCTGGGCCTTGCAGCACGCCTGCGCCTTGGTGTTCGACGAGTACGACGCCGGACGGCCGGACGTGATGTTCGTGATCCAGCGGGTATTGGAAGTGGAGGGCCGGCTGACGCTGCTGGACCAGAACCGCGTGATCCGCCCGCACCAGAGCTTCCGGCTGTTCGCCACGGCCAACACCGTAGGCCTGGGCGACACGACCGGGCTGTACCACGGCACGCAGCAGATCAACCAAGGCC
>CAXUIQ010000455.1:0-3724 GCA_964250815.1 uncultured Acetobacteraceae bacterium | reverse complement strand
GACATCAGGTCGTTCATCAGGTCGTAGCGCGGCGCCACGCTGTCGAACACGGCGCGGACCAGCGGCTTCTTCTCGGCCGCCGGCACGGTGCGGAAGCCGAAGTCGGTCTCGGGATTGCTGCTCATGCGGGCAGCATATAGGCTGCCGGGCAGCGATGCCGGAACTCCCTGAAGTCGAAACCGTGATGCGCGGCCTGCGGGCGCGGCTGGAAGGGCGGGTGATCCGCCGGGCGGAGGTGCGGCGGCCGGACCTGCGCTGGCCGCTGCCGGAGGGGCTGGCGGCGCGGCTGACCGGCGCCCGGGTGCTGGGGTTCCGGCGCCGGGCCAAGTACATGCTGATGCGGCTCGCCCCGCTGGACGGCGGGGACGGCACGAGCGTGCTGCTGCACCTCGGCATGTCCGGGCGCATGCTGGTCCGGCGACACGGCTCCAACGCCGCGGCGCTGCACGAGCACGTCGAGATGGAAACGGACGACGGTTGGCTGGTCGGCTTCGTCGATCCCCGGCGCTTCGGCTCCATCGACCTGGTGCCGACCGCGGCGGAGGACGCGCACCGATTGCTGGCCGGGCTGGGGCCGGAGCCGCTGGAGGAGGCGTTCGACGGCGCCGTGCTGTTCCGCGCGCTGGCCGGGCGGCGCACCCCGGTCAAGGCGGCCCTGCTGGACCAGCGGGTCGTGGCGGGCCTCGGCAACATCTACGTGTGCGAGGCGATGTTCCGCGCCGGCATCGCGCCCAACCGGCCGGCGGCCGACCTGACGGGCGCGCAGGCGGCGCGGCTCGCCTCCGAAATCAAGGCGACCCTGTTGGAAGCCATCGAGGCCGGGGGGTCGTCGCTCCGGGACTACGTGCAGCCGGACGGCGAGCTTGGCTATTTCCAGCACGCCTGGCGGGTGTATGGCCGGGAAGGCGAGCGGTGCCGGGACTGCCCCGGCCCCCCCTGTCCCGGCGTTTCCCGCATGGTGCAGTCCGGGCGCAGCACGTTCTACTGCCCGCGCCTGCAAGCCTGAGCCACACCGCAAACCCCGAGGAGGTTCGCCATGCCCGATCCCGCACCGCCGCCAGAAATGATCCTCGTCGAAACCCATGGCCGCGTCGGCCTGATCCGCTTGAACCGGCCGCAGGCGCTGAACGCGCTGTGCGACCAGTTGATGGACGAGCTGGGGTCCCAGCTCCTCGCCTTCGACGCGGACCCGGCGGTCGGCGCAGTCGTGCTGACCGGGTCGGACAAGGCGTTCGCCGCCGGGGCCGACATCAAGGAGATGAGGGACCGCAGCTACCCCGACGTGTTCCTCCACGACTTCATCGGCGCACGGTGGGAAACGGTGCTGCGCGTCCGGAAACCGGTGATCGCCGCGGTGAACGGCTTTGCCTTGGGCGGCGGCTGCGAGCTGGCGATGGTGTGCGACATGATCCTGGCCGGCGACGGCGCGCGGTTCGGCCAGCCGGAAATCAACCTCGGCGTGATCCCCGGCGCCGGCGGCACGCAGCGGCTGACCCGGGCCGTCGGCAAGTCCAAGGCGATGGAGATGTGCCTCACCGGGCGCATGATGGACGCCGCCGAGGCCGAGCGGTGCGGCCTGGTCAGCCGCGTGCTGCCGGCGGCCGACCTGGTGGCGGAGGCGGTCAAGACCGCCGAGAAGATCGCCGGGCTGTCGCCGGTAGCGGTGGCCATGGCCAAGCGCGCGGTGGGCGCGGCGTTCGAGACGACGCTGACCGAGGGCGTGCGGGCGGAACGCGCGCTGTTCCTGTCGCTGTTCGGCACGCCGGACCAGCGGGAAGGCATGGCGGCATTTGCCGAGAAGCGCAAGCCCGTCTTCGCTGCCCGGGGCTGACGCGGGCGCGGGATGATTCCCGCCGCGTCACGGGACGGTCATGCTTGACTTGGCCGCCCCGCTTCCATAGAACCGTGCGTTCCGGCGCGCCCGGCGTGCCACGCATTGCATTGCTTGAGAAGACCTATGGCGAACACCGCATCGGCGCGCAAGCGCATCCGTCAGACCGCCAAGCGCACCGAGCGCAACCACGCACGCAAGAGCCGCATGCGGACCTTCGTGAAGAAAGTCGAGGCGGCCTGCGCGGTCGGCGACAAGGCTGCCGCCGCGGAAGCCCTGCGGCTGGCGCAGCCGGAGATGCAGCGTGCGGCCGGCAAGGGCGTCATCCACCGGAACACCGTGTCGCGCAAGATCTCGCGCCTCGCCGCTCGGGTCAAGGCGCTCGCCCCGGCCTGAGCCTGGCGGGCGGCTTGGCCCGCGCCTGCGCTTTGATTATCCCTCGTTGAAGAAGCGGGCATCTAGTCGTGTCCGCTTTTTCCGTCTTGCGCCCTTGTTTTACTTCTATCGGAATATGTGTTGCGTTCAGTAATGCTTTGACTTAGTGGTGAAGTGCGGTTGCCGTGACGTGACTGCCCACTTGCTCCAGCGGTGCCTGCTTCCGGCGCCCGCCGTGGCGGCCGGCGCGTTCCCATCCTCGTGGCGGCTCTGCGCCGTTGAACCCAGGCAGGTCTCGATGGAATCCAACCCGGGCGATACGAAACCCAAGTCGGGCGCCCTGGATGGTTTTCCGCTCCTGCCGGCCCGCGCGGCCATCGACCATGCGTCGCCGCTCGACACGGCGGAACAACTCGGCGAGCAGTGGGCGCGCGTCCGCAGCCGCTTGCAGCACGACGTGGGAGATGTCGAGTACCGCACCTGGCTGCGCCAGATGACCCTGGGCAACGTCGATGGCGACGAGGTGACGGTCCACCTGCCGAGCCGGTTCCTGCGGGACTGGGTGTGCGGCCACTACGCCGACAAGCTGAACGCGCTGTGGCAATCGGAGAACAAGCGCATCCGCCGGGTGGACATCCGCGTGGGCGGGGCCGGCGCCACCGCCGAGGCGCCCGGCGCGGAGCGCGACGGTCCGGCCCTGCCGGGCGATGCCTTGGCGGACGAGCCCGACGGACCGTCCGCGGACCGGATGGAGGACCCTCGCGCCGACCCGGGGCGGTCCGAGGTGGCCGTGCCCCTCGACACGCGGTTCGAGTTCGACAGTTTCGTGGTCGGCAAGCCCAACGAATTCGCCTATGCCTGCGCGCGGCGTGTGGCGGAACGGCCGTCAAGCCCGGGGTTCAACCCGCTGTTCCTGTATGGCGGCGTCGGCCTCGGCAAGACGCACCTGATGCACGCCATCGGCATCGAGCTGTCCCGCCGCGACGGCGGGCCGATCCAGGTCGCCTACATGTCGGCCGAGAAGTTCATGTACCGCTTCATCGCGGCCATTCGCAACCAATCGACCATGGAGTTCAAGGAGCAGCTCCGCAGCGTCGATGTGCTGATGGTCGATGACCTGCAGTTCCTGATCGGCAAGGACAACACGCAGGAGGAGTTCTTCCACACCTTCAACGCCCTGGTCGATGCCGGCAAGCAGATCGTGGTGTCCGCGGACAAATCGCCCTCCGACCTGTCGGGGCTGGAGGACCGGCTGCGCACCCGGCTCGGCTGCGGCATGGTCGCCGACCTGCACGCGACGACGTTCGAGCTGCGGATCTCCATCCTGGAGGCCAAGGCCATGCGGGCGCAGGCGCAGGTGCCGCCCAAGGTGCTGGAGTTCCTGGCCCACAAGATCACCAGCAACGTGCGGGAGCTGGAAGGCAGCCTGAACCGGCTGATCGCCCACGCCAACCTGTTCGGCCGGCCGATCACGCTGGAAAGCACCCAGGAGGTGCTGCACGACATCCTGAAGGCGCA
>CAXUIQ010000454.1:0-3732 GCA_964250815.1 uncultured Acetobacteraceae bacterium | reverse complement strand
TGGCCATGATCCTGGAACGCACGGCGCGGCCTCACGTATTGGACCGACATGTCCGGCACAGCGCACCAAACCGTCCTCCAATCCCTTCCCGGCCCATCCCTTCCCGGCCCAGACGCCACGATGCGGGAATGCCCGGAATGCGGCCTGTTCCAGGCGGTGCCGGCCATGCGGCCCGGCCAGATCGCGGAATGCACGCGCTGCGGCGCCCTGCTTCGGCGCCGCCGCCGCGATGCGCTGGGCACGACGCTCGCGTTCAGCATCACCGGGCTGGTGTTGTTCGCCCTTGCGGCAACCAGCCCGCTGTTCGGGCTGCGCGTGGCCGGCCAGCAGCGGGACACCACCTTGGTCTCGTTGCCCGGCGCGTTCGAGAGCCAGGGGATCTGGGAACTGGCCATCGTCGTCATGGCGTTCACGCTGGTGGCGCCGCTGCTGAAGCTGGGGTTGACCGCCGGCGTGCTGATCGGCCTGCGCGCCGGGACCGCGCCCTCCACCCTCGCCGCCATGGAGCGCTGGCGCAAGCTCCTCACGCCCTGGGCGATGACCGAGGTGTTCCTGCTCGGCGCCTTTGTCGCCTACACCCGCTTGGCGGAGCTGGCCGAGGTGCAGGTGGGCATGGCGCTCTACGTCCTGGGGGCGCTGATGCTGGCGAGCGTGGCGACGGACGCCTGGCTCGACGAGCATGCGCTGTGGGAGGCCATCGGGCGCCGCCGCCGCACCCCGGCGCCCATGGGCACCGGCCCGCTGATCGGCTGCGACAGTTGCGGCCGGGTCGGCCGGGGCAGGCCGGGCGATCCCTGCCGGCGCTGCAACGCGCCGCTGCGCGTCCGCAAGCCCGACAGCATCGCGCGGAGCTGGGCGCTGCTGATCGCGGCGGCGGTGTTCTACGTCCCGGCCAACCTTTACCCCATCCTGACCCTGATCCGGTTCGGCCGCGGCCAGCCCAGCACCATCCTCGGCGGCGTGCAGGAGCTGGTCGAGTACCGCATGTGGCCGCTGGCCCTTCTGGTGTTCGGGGCCAGCATCGTGGTGCCGGTGCTGAAGCTGCTGAGCCTCGCGGCGCTGCTGGTCTCGACCCAACGGCACGCGGCCGGGCGGCTGAAGGACCGCACGCGGCTGTACCGCATCGTGGACGCGGTCGGGCGCTGGTCGATGATCGACGTGTTCATGCTGTCGGTGCTCGTGGCGCTGGTGCGGATGGGGCTGCTCGCGTCCGTCATCCCGGGGGTGGGCGCGGTGTGCTTCGCCGCGGTGGTGATCCTGACGATGCTGGCGGCCTTCAGCTTCGACCCGCGGCTGATGTGGGACGCGGCCGGCCAAACCGGGTGCGATGCGGCGGAGGCCGAGGCATGAGCGGCGCGACCCCTCGCCGGGAGCCGGCCGCGAAGGTCCGGCGCAGCCGCATGTCGCTGATCTGGCTGATCCCGCTGGTGGCCGCCGTGATCGCCGCCTGGCTCGGCTGGCGCACCGTGTCGCAGCAGGGCAGCCTGGTGACGCTGACCTTCCGCAGCGCGGACGGGCTGACCGCCGGGCAAACCCGCGTGCGCCACAAGGCGGTGGAGCTGGGCCAGGTCGAGACGATCCGCCTGTCCGACGACATGTCCCAGGTCATCGTCACCATGCGGATGCGTCGGGAGGCCGACCCCTACCTGACCGACAACGCGCGCTTCTGGGTGGTGCGGCCGCGCATCAGCTCGGGCAGCCTGGCGGGAATCGAGACCCTGGTCTCCGGCAGCTACATCGAGATGGACCCGGGCAACCGCGACGGGCAGCGGCGGCTGGAGTTCACCGGGCTGGAGCAGCCGCCCGGCGTGCGCACCGGCGAGCCGGGCCGCACCTTCACCGTGGCGGCGCAGCGCCTCGGCTCGCTCGGGCCAGGGGCGCCGGTGTTCTACCGCGACATCACCGTGGGCGAGGTGCTGGGCTACGACATCGGCGACGGCACAGGGCCGGTCCTGGTGCAGTTGTTCATCCGCGCGCCCTACGACGGCTTCGTGCGCCACGGCACGCATTTCTGGAACGCTTCCGGCCTGTCGGTGCAGCTCGGCAGCGAGGGGCTGCACGTGGAGGTCGCGAGCCTGCAGGCCCTGCTGTCCGGCGGCGTCACGTTCGATTCGCCGAGCCGCAGCAGGGCCGACGCCGCGGAAGCGGAACCGGGCACCGAGTTCCCGCTGTTCAACAACTTCGCCGAAGCGCAGGCGTCCGGCTACAGCACCAAGCTGGCCTTCGTCACCTACTTCGAAAGCTCCGCCCGCGGCCTGGCGCGCGGCGCGCCGGTCGAGTTCTTCGGAATCCAGGTCGGCACCGTGAGCAGCGTCAACCTGGAGCTGAACCCGGCGACCGGCGACGCGCGGGTGCGGGTGCGCTTCGAGGTGCAGCCCGAGCGCATCATGAGCGAGGACGCGGCCAAGGCGGACGACGCCATGGACGCGACCCGCCGCCTGGTGCAGCACGGCATGCGGGCGCAGTTGCAGACCGCAAGCTACCTGACGGGCCAGCGGGTGGTGGCGCTCGACTTCGTGTCGAACCCCCGGCCCGCGGACATCGCGATGGAGGGCGACGACATCGTGCTGCCGAGCGCGGGCGGCGGCCTCGACAACATCCTGGTCGCCGCGGGCGACATCGCGGGCAAGCTGGACCGGCTGCCGCTCGACCAGATCGGCCAGAACCTCAACGGCGCGCTGCGCTCCGCGTCCGGCGCGATGGCCAGCGTGCAGGAGCTGGTGAAAAAGGCCGACGCCGGGCTGACCCCCACCCTTCGCCGCCTGCCGGAGATCACCACGGCCTTGCAGGACGCGGTCGCGAAGGCCGGGCGGACCGTCGGCTCCATCGAGACGAGCTACGGCAGCAACTCGCAGTTCCAACGGGAGCTGGAGCGGGCCATGACCCAGGTGGGCGACACCGCGCGCTCGATCCGGCTGCTCGCGGACTTCCTGGACCGCCATCCCGAGGCTTTGGTGCGTGGACGCACCGGCTTGGCCGCCGAGCGATGACGCTGCCCCGCCGTGGCCTCCTCGGCCTCGCCCTGGCCGGTGCCGCCGCCGCGTGCGCCTCGCCGGACGTTGCCTATTACACCCTGGCCGCGGTGCCGGGCGCGCCCCGGCGCGGCGCCCCGGCGCAGGTCGAGCTGCGCCGCCCGGGCCTTGCCGGCTACCTGGACCGCCCGGAGATCGTGCGCAGCAACAGCCCCTACTCGCTCCGCGTGGTCGGCTTGGAGCGCTGGGGGGAGCCGCTGGGAGACCTGATCGCGCGCATCCTGGCCGAAGACCTGAACAACCGCTTGCCCGGCAGCAGCGTGTTCACCTCGGCCGGGTCGATCACGGCGGAAGCGGACGCGACGGTGGAGATGGACATCCAGCGGTTCGACGCCGACCCATCGGGCCAGGTGGTGCTGCTGGCGCAGGTGGCGGTGTCGCGCGGGCGCGGGCGCGCTTCGGCGGCGACGCGCGTGGTGCGCCTCCTGGTGCAGCCGTCCGGTCCCGGCACGCCCAACCTGGTCGCCGCCATGAGCGCGGCGCTCGGGCAGCTCGCCGACGCGCTCGCGGCGATGCTGCAGGGTGCGAGGCGCAGCTAAGCATCATCCTGCGGAGCGTGCTCACGCGCAGCAGATAGAATGATGCGTCCTCAACGGCGCCTGAGCGGGCTTTCGTGGCCCAAGCCACGAATGCCTGCTTATACCGGCAGCCCTTTGGGCTGACCGGTATGCGCGCGGGGTTGGTGGGGCGGCCGCGCGCC
>CAXUIQ010000453.1:0-3733 GCA_964250815.1 uncultured Acetobacteraceae bacterium | reverse complement strand
GTCCGCGTCCGGGCTGTAGCGCACCGCGTCCGGCATGTTGCGCTTCGCCGCCTCCGGGTTGGTGAAGCTGTGCACCGTCTTGCCGTACAGGTGCATCTGCCAGTCCACGCCGCCGTCCCGCATCTCCTTCTCGAAGGCGGCGCGCTGCTCGGCGGGGATCATCGGGTCGTCCGCGCCGATGCACACCAGCACGCGGGCCTTGATGTTCCGCGCGTCCGACTTCGGCGCCTCGCTGCCAAGCCCGCTGTGGAACCCCACGACGGCGGCGAGGTCCGCCCCCCCTCGCGCCAGCTCCACGGCCAACGTTCCCCCGAAGCAGAAGCCGATCGCAGCTATGCGCCCCGCATCCGCCTCCGGGCGCGCCAGGAGCGCATCGAGGCCGCCCCGCGCCCGCGCCCGCGTGCGGCCGGGGTCGGCGAACAAGGGCTTCAGCGCGGCGATGGCCCCGTCCAGGTCGTCGATCACCCGCCCGTCCCCGTGCAGGTCGCAGGCCAGCGCCACGCAGCCCATCGCCGCCAGCCGCTGCGCCCGGCCGATGGCGTGCTCGCCGAGGCCGAACGCTTCCGGGAACACCAAGACGCCGGGCCGCTTGGCCGCGCCGGGTTCGAAGAAGAGCTGGCTGCGCATGGAAAGGCCGTCGGCTGCGTAGGTCAGGATCTCGTGCTGCATGGCTTGGTCCTCGGCGTTGTCGCCCAGGCTTCAACCATCCCGCGCCCCGTTCCGCAAGGGCGGAGGGCAGGCAGGATGGAAGCGCACCGCCCGGCGAAAAACGGTTACTCGCCAACTCCCCGCATGGTAGGCCGGATAGGGTCGCCATCAGGTGATCCGCCGAGGAGAAACGAGTCGCCTTATGCCAACGAATTTCAGGAGGTTCGGTGACTACAAGCGCGAAGGGCATCTGTGGATCACCCTCTCAACCGGCGCATACTACCCTGACATCCTCCCTCTTGCCCGTGAGCTATACAAGCCAGTCCTCGTGACCTTCGGCCATCTGGTCCGAGAGGCTCATTCCTCGACCGACCTGTTCATGTCTATTTCCCGGGTATCCGAACAGTGGATGCGCGTCCAACTCGCACGGGTTTTCCGCAAGTACGTCAGCCCGAACACGCCTGTCGAGATGCTCAAGCAGAAAAGAAAGGCGGCCCACATCTGCGAGCATTTCGGCCCCGATTTCAGGAGCATAACGGAAGTCCAGAAAAGGTTCAGCGAGCGTCCCATTCCCGACGAGGCGCTGTGCGCCATCCTTTGGGAGTACAAGGACAGAGGCAAGAGGGGCTACGACCTGACCGAGCGCATGTTCATCATCCTGCACAAGCGGTTCCCGGAACTGCAGCTCAGCGGCCCCGAAAGGGCGGGGAGGGACGTGCAGCTCGGCACGATATTCCCCGACTACACCAAGAAGGACAGGCCCATAGACTTCCTCCTCTGCGACGGGAAGGAGGTCCTTGCCGTCGGCCTGGCCCGCTACGACGGCGACCGCGGCGGCGCCCAGGAGGACGACCGGACGGGCCAGTACCGCGACTGCGCCCACGAAATCCTCACGTATGCCAACGCCCGCGGCCTCAAGACGAAGGTCATCTTCCTCAACGACGGACCCGGCCTGCTTCTCGGCTCCATGTGGAACGACTACGCTTATATCGAGGATCTCTACCCCGGCCGCGTGATGGTTACGACGCTGCGGATGCTGCCCGAACGTCTGACGCTCGACTGGCTCCGGTCCGAGTAGGCAGGGCGCGACCATGGCAACCGGCGTTCCGCAGTCTCCCGCGCGCATCCAGGCCGACGCTTCGGCCTCCCTGTCCTACCCGGGCAAGAAGCCCGCAGCCGACATCCTGCGCAGCAAGCCCGGCATCTTCGAGGCCGTGCCGGTCGGCGCCGGCCACGTCGGGAAGCGGCTCTATTACTCGGACAACCTGCCCGCGCTGGCCCATCTCGCCCAGGACCCCGCGACGTGCGGGCACGTCCGCCTCGTTTACATCGACCCGCCGTTCGCCACCCAGACGGTGTTCCATTCCAGGAAGCTCACCCACGCCTACGAGGACGTGTTCGAGTGCATCGAGTACCTGGAGTTCATGCGCGAGCGGCTCGTCTTCCTGCACAAGCTCTTGGCCGACGATGGTTCGATATACGTCCACCTCGACGCCAAGATGGTGTTCCATGTCAAGCTGCTCATGGACGAAATCTTCAGACCCGCCAACTTCCGAAACTGCATCACCCGCAAGAAGTCCAATCCGAAGAACTACACCCGCAACCAGTATGGAAACATATCCGACTACATCCTCTTCTACACGAAGTCGGATGCCTACGTCTGGAACAGGCCCGTGGAAGCCTGGACCGAGGAACGCGCCCGCGAGTACCAGTATCTGGACGCCGCCACTGGCCGGCGGTTCATGAAGGTTCCCGTCCACGCGCCCGGCGTCCGCAAGGGAGCGACCGGCCAGCCTTGGCGCGGCGTGCTGCCGCCTCCCGGAAAACACTGGCAATACCCTCCGTCCGTGCTCGATGAGCTGGACGCGAAAGGGGAGATATATTGGTCGAAGAACGGCAACCCGCGGCGCAAGGTGTTCCTCGACAGCAGCGCCGGGGTGTCCGTCCAGGATATCTGGCTGGATTACCGGGACGCGCACAACCAGATGGCGCACGTGACGGGCTATCCGACCGAGAAGAACATCAACCTTCTGCGCCGCGTCGTGGCGGCGTCGAGCAATCCGGGTGACTTGGTGCTCGACTGCTTCGCCGGGGCCGGAACCAGCCTCGTCGCGGCCGACATGCTGGGCCGCAGATGGGTCGGCATGGACAACAGCCCTGAAGCCGTGCGGACCATGCTGCACCGCTTCCGGCACGGAACCGCGCCGATGGGAGACTTCGTAGGCAAGCAGCCCGCCAAACGGCCTGCGGAAACGCTTTCCTTGTTCAAGGATGAACCCACGGGAACGCTTCCGTCCCGCCCCCATGCGGTCCCCGGCTTCACCTTGTATGCTTCCGACGGCTGCCCGTTCCTCGCCGACCCGCCCTGACCGTCGTGCCGCCCGCCTGGCTCACGCCGACCGCGTCGGAAAAGCGTGCCCTGGGACCGAACGCCTGGATGCCTGCACTCTCTTGCCGCGCAGCCGCGCCGCCCCGCGCGCACGATGGCGGATGCAAAGAACGCTCAATGCACCGGACGGCCCGCAGCGCCCTCCTGCCCCCCGTCCGGCCCGCACTCCGGATCGCGCTCCGGCCCGCGCTCCGGCCCGGCGTCCGCCTGGATCGTCCGGCGGTAGCGCGCCGCGATCTCCCCCCGGCTCCCCACCTCCCACTTGGCCAGGATGTTGTGGATGTGGTTCTTCACCGTGGGCTGGGCGATGCGCAGCCGCCGCCCGATCAGCTTGTTCGAAAGCCCGTCCGCCAGCAGCGCCGCGACCTCCCGCTCCCGCGTGGTCAGCGCATACATGCCGGCCCGCGCCGAGCGCTCGCTCGACCGCTGCGACAGCCGGCTCAGCACCAGCGTCGCCAGCCGCGCCGGATACACGATGTCGCCCGCCGCCACGCGCCGCACCGCGGCCACGATGTCGCCCGCCGCCGCGTCCGGCCCGAGGTAGCCGGAAATGCCCACGTCCGTCCAAGCCAGGAAGTCCTCGTCCCGGTCCTGCATGGCCAGCACGACGACGCTCAGCCCGGGCGCGCAGGCGGGGGCGGCGGCGACCAGGGCGGCGAACCCCGTGTCCAGCGCCTCGACGTGGGCGCGGGTCAG
>CAXUIQ010000452.1:0-3751 GCA_964250815.1 uncultured Acetobacteraceae bacterium | reverse complement strand
CGTGTTCACCCGGCTGATCGACCGCAACACCACGATCCCGACCAAGAAGAGCCAGGTGTTCTCGACCGCCGACGACAACCAAGGCGCCGTGACCATCAAGTGCTACCAGGGCGAGCGGGAGATGGCGGCGGACAACAAGCTGCTCGGCCAGTTCGACCTGATGGGCATTCCGCCTGCCCCGCGCGGCGTGCCGCAGATCGAGGTGACGTTCGACATCGACGCCAACGGCATCGTCTCCGTCCAGGCAAAGGACAAGGCGACGGGCAAGGAGCAGCAAATCCGCATCCAGGCCAGCGGCGGGCTGTCCGACGCCGACATCCAGAAGATGGTCAAGGAGGCCGAAGCCAATGCCGACGCCGACAAGAGGCGGCGCGAGCAGGTCGAGGCGCGCAACCAGACCGAGGCCATGGTCCATCAGGTGGAGAAGACCCTCAAGGAGAACGGCGACAAGGTCCCGGCCGACTCCAAGTCCGAGGCGGAGGCGGCGGTGGCCGCTGCCAAGAGCGCGCTGGAAGGCGACAACGCGGATGCGCTGAAGCAGGCGAACGACCGGCTGACCCAGGTCGCGATGAAGATGGGCGAGGCGATGTACAAGGCGCAGTCGGAGGCCGCTTCGGCCGAGGCAGCGGGTGCCTCGGCCTCGACGGCGCAGGGCGAGAAGGTCGTCGATGCCGAGTTCGAGGAAGTGGACGAGAAGAAGAAGGCCTCGTAGCCGCATCGGGGCTGGATATCGGGAAAGGCGTCCGCGCTCGTTGGAGGCGGGCGCCTTTTCCGCATCTGCGGGGCCGCGCCGGGCCGGCGAGACCGGTACATGCGACGACCGGCGCTGAGGACCGTGCGTAGGGGCCGCGAGCGCCGGCCCGGCGCCAAGGATGAGGGCTGAAGTGGCAGCGAAGCAGGATTACTACACGACGCTCGGGGTGGGCCGGGAGGCCGGCGCAGAGGAGCTGAAGAAGGCGTATCGCAAGCTTGCGATGCAATACCATCCCGACCGCAACCCGAACGACAAGCAGGCGGAAGCCAAGTTCAAGGAGGTGAACGAGGCCTACGACGTGCTGAGGGACGACCAGAAGCGCGGCGCCTATGACCGGTTCGGCCATGCAGCCTTCGAGCAGGGCGGCGGCCCCGGCGCGGGCGGCTTCGGCGGCGGGTTCAACTTCCAGGACGCCGGCGGGCTGGGCGACATCTTCGACCAGATGTTCGGGGAGATGACGGGCCGCCGCGGCGGCACGCGGGCGCGCGCCGGCGCGGACTTGCGCGCCCAGGTGGAGATCGACTTGGCCGAGGCGTTCGCCGGCACCAAGGCCCAGCTCCGCGTGCCCACCCGCGTGCAGTGCGACCACTGCCGAGGCACGGGGTCGGAAAGCAAGGAACGCCAGGCCGACACGTGCTCGACCTGCGGCGGCGCAGGCAAGGTGCGGGCGCAGCAAGGCTTTTTCCTGATCGAGCGGACCTGCCCGACCTGCGGCGGCGCCGGGCGGGTGATCAAAAGCCCTTGCAAGGTGTGCGGCGGCGTCGGCACCGTGCAGCGGGAACGCAGCTTGCAGGTGTCGATCCCCGCGGGCGTGGAGGACGGCACGCGCATCCGCTTGACCGGAGAAGGCGAGGCTGGCGCCAGCGGCGCGCCGCCGGGCGACCTGTATGTTCACGTCGCGATCCGGCCGCATGAGATATTCCAGCGCGACGGCGCCAACATCTATTGCCGGGTTCCGCTGCCGATGACGCATGCGGCGCTGGGCGGCGACGTGGAGGTGCCAGCGATCGATGGGAGCCGGGCGAAGGTCCGGATTCCGCCGGGTACGCAGACCGGGGATCAGTTCCGGCTGCGCAGCAAGGGCTTCTCGGTGCTGCGCAGCGCGGCCCGCGGCGACATGTACGTCCAGGTCGCGGTCGAGACGCCGCAGCACCTGACCAAGCGGCAACGCGAGTTGCTGGAGGAGTTCGAAGCCGAAGCGAAGGAGCATGCCAAGGGCAGCCCCGAAAGCGAGGGCTTCATGGCCAAGATCGCGAAGTTCTTCGAAGGGCGCGCCTGACCGTTCAGTAGGTAGGCATTCAGCTTGGGCGCCGCGTGGCGGCAGGCGGCGGCAAGTCCTCTTCCAAGATGGTGATGTGGAGCGAGAACGACACCTCGCCGTCCTCCTCGTCGCGATGGAGGGTGCCAAGGAATTCCTTGTCCACCGTGACCTCGACCGAGGCGCCCTTGCGCTTCGGCGGCTCGACGTGGATGCGGTCAGACCCGAGCGTGCGGCGGAGGTAGGCCTCAACCCGGGCGTAGTCGGTCGGCTTCATTCGGCGTGTCCTTGCAGGGCGTCCGCCCGGGCTTAGCAGCCCCGCGGCGCCAAAGGCACCGGAGCCGGCAGCGGCGGTCGGCCCGCTCGCGGTTGAACCGCTCCTGGTCGTCGCGGAACCGATGCTCGCGCTCCCCGCGTTCCTGGAACTCGCGGCGGAACTCGCGATCCCGAAAGCCCGGGTCTCGGTATTCGCGGCGGCGATCGTAGCCATACCCCGGCACAAACGGGGCCGCATAGCCGTAGGGCTGCACGAAGCCCGGCCCGGCGTCCGGCACGACATAGCCCGGGTCGGCGTAGCCGGGCGTAACATAGCCGGGCTGGGAGTAGTCGGGTTGAACGTAGCCAGGCTGCGCATACCCCTCGTAGGTGCGCTGCACACTCCCGTAGTAGCTGCTGGCCTCCGGCGCACAGGCCCCGGACGCCATGCAGGCCGCAAGCCCGATCCACCATCCCCCTCGCATCGCACGCTTCCCCCACCCTGCCGTGACACGCCGCCCGGCATGAGCTTATCGTCGTGAAACGTGGCGGGACCGCGGCAGTTTGAGGGAGGACGAAGGATGCCGGTAAGCGGCCAGGGACCCTATGACGACCAGAACATCTTTGCCCGCATCCTGCGCGACGAAATCCCGTCGCGCCGGGTGTACGAGGACGAGTGGGCGGTTGCGTTCCACGACATCGCACCGCAGGCGCCGGTGCATGTCCTGGTCATCCCCCGCGGGCGCTACGTCGCACTGACCGATTTCGTGGCGACGGCCTCCGAGACGGAGATCGCCGGCTTTTTCCGCGCCGTGGGCCGCGTCGCCCGGGAACTGGGGCTGGAGCAGCCGGGCTACCGCGTGCTGTCCAACATGGGCGTGCATGCCGGGCAGGAGGTGCCGCACCTACACGTTCACTTGTTCGGCGGCCAGGCACTCGGCCCCATGCTGGCAAAGGCTTGACACGCGCCCCGGCGGGGCAGACCTTGCGCCTCATCCGAGGGGAGCCCTGGCAAGGGGCTGAGAGTCCGCCGGCCCGGCTCAGGGCGGCGCGGAGACCCTATGTAACCTGATCCGGGTCATGCCGGCGTAGGGACGGGAACCGCGATGTTGCCCCCGGCCCGGCTGCATGTCCTTTCTGGGAGGCGACCATGACCTATCAGCAAAAGCCGAGCGCCGTGACCACCGGGCCGATCACCGGCTCCCGCAAGGTGTATTCCAGCCCGGCAGGCCGCCCGGACATCCTGGTGCCGTTCCGGGAAGTCGTGCTGCATCCCTCCGCCAAGGAGGAGCCGGTCCGGCTCTATGACTGCTCCGGCCCGTACACCGAGGACAATGCCAGCATCGACCTCGCGGCCGGTTTGCCCCAGGTCCGCGCGCCTTGGCTCGCCAAGCGCGGCTTCGCGTCCGCCGCCGCCCGTGCGGTGAAGCCCGAGGACAACGGCTTCGTCCCCGCGGACCGCCTGGTTCCCGCCTGCCCCGCCA
>CAXUIQ010000451.1:0-3768 GCA_964250815.1 uncultured Acetobacteraceae bacterium | reverse complement strand
AAGGCGCAGCATCGCCGACGCGGCGCCCCGCCTCGCCCGGATGCCCATTCGGGTCTGCGACGACGTGCCGGCGGCGTTGGCGTCGCGGCTGGACGGGGGAGGCCCCGGCGACGCGCCGTGCGGACTGCTGGCCGGGGGCGCGGCCCTCGATCCCGCGGCGGCCTTTTCGGCCTTGCGGCCCGGCGGGCGCTGGGTCCGGCCCGGCGGGGCGGAGGACGCGGCGGCGCTGGCCGCGGCCGGGTTCGCGGTGCTCGCCCGCAACGGTGAAAGCCCGGTGCTCGACGCGCGGACGCCCGCTTGACCGCACCGCGCCCGTCCGTCCTGGTGGACCTCCGCCCGTGCTACGAGGGTTTCGCCGGCATCCCGCAGGAAACCCGGCTGCTGTTCCAGTTGTTCTCGGAGATGCGGCTGGGGCGGCTCGGCGGCCTCGCCTCCGGCATCCACTTCGCGGGGCCGCCGCGTCGTGCCGCCGCCGGGCAGACGCCGTTCGACCGCACCTTGCAGCAGGCGCGCGTGCTGATCAGCCAGGACACCAAGCGCCACCACGCGCCGCCAGGCCTGTCGTTTCTGCTGCCCGGCCCGGTCCGCCGCCGCATGCACCACTTCACGACCATGCTCAGCCTGGCGCAGCGGGAGGAGCAGCTCGACCTGCCGATCGACTCCGCCCTGTTCGAGGACTACCTGTGGATGAAGCTGTTCGACAACACGCTGCCGCCGTCCGGCCGCGGCGTGTTGTCCCGCGCCGAGTTCTTCGCGACCGTCCTGGGCCATGAGAACGCGCGCAGCCTGTCGCTGCTGCCGCTGCCCTTCCAGCGCCGGCTCAACACCACGGGCTGGGACGTGTTCTTCGCCGCCACCGTGTCGCCCTACCGTATCACGCCGGGCACGCAGTTCATGGTCCGCTACTACGACGCGCTGCCGCTGCTCAGCCCCCACACCATCGGCGAGCCGTGGCCGCACACCAACAGCCATGCCCGCATGCTGAAGCGCAACATGGACCAGGGCGCGCACTTCTTTTGCGACAGCGAGCCGGTGCGGGAGGACGTGCTGCGCCTGTTCCCGGAGAGCGAGCCGCGCGTCCACACCATCCCGGCGCTGGTCGCCCCCGAGTATTACCCCGATGTGCGGTCGGAGGGCGAGCTGCGCACCATCCTGCGCCGCCGGGCCAGCACGGCAACGGCGCCCGCCGGCGGGCGAAGGGAAGCGCCGGACGCACCGCTGCCGAAGCTCGTCATCGCCGTCTCGACGCTGGAGCCGCGCAAGAACTACCTCCGCCTGTTCCGCGGCTTCGAGATCGCGCGCCGGATGACCAAGGCGCCGATGCAGCTCCTGATCGTCGCCAACCCCGGCTGGCGCTCGGACGCGGAGCTGGCCGAACTCAAGCTGCTGGTGCGGGAGGGCGCCTACCACGTGTCCGGCGTGCCGCTGGCGGAGCTGCGGGTGCTGTACTCCATGGCGCACCTGGTCGTGGCGCCGAGCCGGGCGGAGGGGTTCGACTACAGCGGCGTCGAGGGCATGGCGTGCGGCGCGGCGCTGGTCGCCAGCGGCATCCCGGTGCATCGCTGGGTGTACGGCGACGCCGCCGAGTATTTCGATCCCTACGACGACGAGGAGCTGGCCACGATCCTGGCCCGGCTGGCCGAGCTGCCGCGGGAGACCGGGGTGCTGGCCGAGATGCGGGACCGCGGGCTGCGCCAGGCGGCGCTCTACCAATCGGCGGCCTTGTCGCCCCGCTGGGAACAGGCGGTGCAGGCGGTCGCCGCGCACTCGAAGCGCGCAGCCGCGGTCCAGCCGGCATGACGGCCGAGCACCGGGACAACAACTTCGACGCCCTGCGGCTGTTCGCGGCGGGAATGGTGATCTACGGGCATGGCTGGGTCCTGGCGACGCCGGCCGGGCCGGGCTTCTGGGGCGTGCCGTTCGCGCGGGTCGGCCTCGACATCTTCTTCGCCATCAGCGGCTACATGGTGACCGGAAGCTGGGAGCGCACGCCGAACTTGCTGTCGTTCCTGGCCAAGCGGGCGCTCCGCATCTTCCCCGGCCTGGTCGCCTGCGTGCTCGCCACCGCCTACGTCCTCGGCCCCCGGCTCAGCAGCCTGCCGCTCCATGCCTACCTGCGCAACGGCGAGGTGCTCAAGTACTTGCAGAACATGTGGCTGTTCCAGCGCCTCTACTTGCCCGGCGTGTTCGAGGGCCTGCGGCTGAACGGCGCCGTCAACGGCTCGCTTTGGAGCCTGTTCCCCGAGGTGCTGTGCTACCTGACGGTGCCGCTGCTGGCCTTGCTGCCGCCGCGGCTGCGGCTTTGGGCGCTCGGGATCGGCGGGGTCGCCGCGGGCGTTGCCGGCATGTGGCTGTTCTACGGCTACGAGGGCCTGCCGATCATCTTCTACAGCACCGACGTCAAATACATGCTGGTCCAGGTGCCGTTCTTCTTCATCGGCGGCTTGTACCGGCTGCTGGGCGACCGCGTGCCGAACTTCTACCGGGCCGACTTCGCCCTGCTCGGCTACACGCTGAACTGGATGGTCGCGAGCTGGTACAGTTGGTGGAACCTGCCGGTCGAGTGGGCGACCCTGCCCTACATGGTCATCTGCTTCGGCCGCCTGTCGATGCCGGTGGTGCGCCGGGCCGGGCGGTTCGGAGACCTTTCGTATGGCATGTACCTTTATGCGTTCCCGGTGCAGCAGGTCGTGCTCGGAGCCATGCCGCACAACGACTACCCCATCGGCACCTGCATGGTCCTGACCGTGCCGTTCGCGTTGCTGTCCTGGCACTTGGTCGAAGCGCCGGCGCTCCGTTGGAAGCCCCGCGGCATCGGCGCCGTCGCGCCTGCAACCTAAGCATCATTCGACGGAGCGTGCCACGCTCCGCCGGTAGAATGATGCGGCCCAACAAAGGGCCTAAGCAGGCTTGCGTGGCACAAGCCACGCAAGCCTGCTTAGCAGCCGGTTCCCGTGGCCTGGGCGCAGGCGTCCTGCATGTTTGGCCGCTTTGGTGATTGCTGGTCATGGGGCGACCGGAGCACGGCCGATTGCGTGGCGGTTGGGAGCCGGGCTGCTTCGCGCCCGCATGCTGCCGTGCCCGCTTCGAGGCGTCCCGGCCTCGGTCACCCGGTCATCGGCCCTGCTTTTTCAGGATGGCGTCGAGGCGCGGATAGACCCGCCGCGCGTTCCCCTCGAAGACCTTGCGCTTGTCCGCCTCGGGGATGGGAAGCGCGTCGATGTACCGTTTCGTGTCGTCGAAGTGGTGGCCGGTTTCCGGGTCGATCCCGCGCACCGCGCCCACCATTTCCGAGCCGAACAGGATGTTGTCGATGCCGATCACGCGGAACAGCAGGTCGATGCCGGGCTGGTGGTACACGCAGGTGTCGAAGAAGACGTTGCGCATGACGTGCTCGGCGAGCGGCGGACGGTGCAGCATGTCGGCCAAGCCCCGAAAACGGCCCCAGTGGTAGGGCACCGCGCCGCCCCCGTGCGGGATGATGAACCGGAGCGTCGGGAAGTCTCGGAACAGGTCCCCCTGTAGGAACTGCATGAACGCCGTGGTGTCGGCGTTGAGGTAGTGGGCGCCGGTGGCGTGGAAGTTGGGGTTGCAGGAGCCGGATACGTGGACCATCGCCGGCACGTCCAGCGCGGCCATCCTTTCGAAGAAGGGATACCAGGCCCGGTCGGTCAGCGGCGGGCCGGTCCAATGGCCGCCGGACGGGTCGGGGTTGAGGTTGCAGCCGATGAAGCCCAGCTCGGTCACGCAGCGTTCCAGCTCGGCGAC
>CAXUIQ010000450.1:0-3787 GCA_964250815.1 uncultured Acetobacteraceae bacterium | reverse complement strand
GCCATCGGCGAGCGGCTGCGGGAATGCTGGACTGGCGACAAGAGCGCGCTCAACTACGACAAGCAATCGGTGCGACTGTTGGTGACGACCGACCCGGGCGGCACGATCCGCGACGCGGTTGTTGCGGCCGACGACGCTTCCCGCACCGGCGGCGGCGTTTCCCGCGCGTTTGCCGAGCGTGCCCGGCGGGCCGCGCTCGATCCGCAATGTGCGCAGCTTCCATTGCCGGGGGCGCTAAAAGGACAGAACCATACATTCGAGATCACGTTCCGGCCCTGACCGGCCGCCCGCATGGGAGTTTGCCCGCATGAACCCAACCCGCCTGCTCCTGGCCCGCCGCAGCCTGCTGGCCGGCGCCGCCGTTGCCGTCGCGCCGCTGCTGGCGCGCAGCACCGCAGCCCAAGGCATCGGCCAGGGCAACCAGCAGCCGGAGATCACCGTGGACCGCGCCCGCGCGGCGCCGATCCCCATTGCCATCCCGAGCTTCGCCGGCATCCCGCTCGGCACGGAGATCACGGGCGTGATCACCAGCAACCTCGGCCGCTCCGGCCTGTTCCGCCCGATCAGCCCGGCGGCGGCTGCCGGCGACGGCGGCGACGCGCCTAATTTCCAAAGCTGGAAGGCGCTCGGCGCGCAGGCGCTGGTGACCGGCCGCGTGGAGGGCGGCGGCTCCAACGTGCGGGTCGAGTTCCGGCTGTGGGACGTTCTGCCGGGCCAGCAGATCCAGGGCACCGCCTACACCACCACCTCGGCCAACTGGCGCCGCATCGCGCACATCATCAGCGACGTGATCTACGAGCGCCTGCTCGGCGAGAAGGGCTACTTCGACACCCGGATCGCGTACATCGCCGGCAGCGGGCCGCGCGACCGCCGGGTGAAGCGGCTCGCGATCATGGACCAGGACGGGGAAGGCAACCACTTCCTGACGGACGGCACCTGGCTCGCGCTCACGCCACGCTTCCACCCGACGCGCGACCAGATCGTGTTCATGTCATTCCAGAACAACCGGCCGCGGGTGTACACCTTCGACCTCGGCACCAACACGCAGCGGGTGCTGGGCGAATACGACGGCATGACGTTCGCGCCGCGCTTCAGCCCGGACGGCAACACCATCATCATGTCGGTGGCCCGCGGCAGCGGGTCGGAGATCGTCGCGGTGGGCCTCGGCGGCGGGGCGGAGCGGCGGCTGACCAGCGGCGGCTCCATCGACACCAGCCCATGCTACAGCTCGGACGGCACGCAGATCGTGTTCAACTCGGACCGCGGCGGCGACCAGCAGCTTTACGTCATGGACGCGGGCGGCGGCGGCGTGCGGCGCATCAGCTTCGGGCGCGGGCGCTACGCGACTCCGGTGTGGTGGGGGCGCGGGGCGCGGCTCGCCGGCCCCCCGCGGGACGCGGGGCGCGGGGGGGGCGGGGGGGGGCGCCGCATCCGCTGGGGGCGGGGGCGCTCCGCGACGCGGGTGGGGGCGCCGCGCGGCGACCTGATCGCCTTCACCCGGCTGAACGGCGGCACCTTTGCGATCGGGGTGATGCGCCCTGACGGGTCGGGCGAGCGCATCCTGTCGGAAAGCTTCTCCGTCGAGGGGCCAACCTTCGCGCCCAACGGCCGCGTGCTGATGTTCTACCGGGAGAACCCGGCGCGCGACAGCAGCGGCAGCGGCTACTCCTCCCGCCTGGTGTCCATCGACATCACCGGCTTCAACGAGCGGGTGGTGAACACCCCGACCGACGCCTCCGACCCGGCGTGGTCGCCGCTTCTGGCCTGAGCCGGGCAGGCGCTCCGGCCCTGGGCCGCAAGCGTGCTTGACCCGCACCCGCTCAACAGCGTAACGCGCGTGAAAGCGGAATGATTGGGACTCGGCGCCATAAGGCCAGCCGGAAGCGGCCAAGACACGCAAGGAGAGCAGCACCATGACGTTCAAGATGATCGGAGTCCTCGCCGCCGTTGCCATGCTGGGCGCCTGCGCGGACAAGGCCACGACCTCGGGCGCGGCCACCGGGTCCGGCGCGACAGCCAGCACCGCAGGGGTCACGCCGGGCAGCCAGCAGGACCTGGTCGCCAACGTCGGCGACCGCGTGTTCTACGCGCTTGACAGCTCGTCGCTGGACGGGGATGCGCGGTCCACGCTCGACCGGCAGGCAAGCTGGCTGGCGCGCTACCCGCAGGCCAGCGTCCAGGTGGCCGGCAACTGCGACGAGCGCGGCACGACGGAGTACAACCTCGCGCTCGGCCAGCGCCGGGCCAATGCCGCCCGCGCCTACCTGCTCGCCCGAGGCACGCCTTCGGGGCGAATCACGGCGGTCAGCTACGGCAAGGAGCGCCCGACCGCGGTCGGCTCGGACGAGCAGTCCTATGCGCAGAACCGGAACGCGACGACTTCGGTCCGTTAGCCTCGTGCGGCTCGCGCCCGCCGCAATCATGCTTGCGGCCGGCCTCGCGGCGGCGCCGGCGCGGGCGCAGTTGGACAGCCGCGAGGCGATCGCGTTGCAGAACCAGATCCTGGAGCTGCGCCGCGACCTGCAAGGGCTGCAGGCGCAGCGCGGCGCGCCGGCGCTGCCGCCCCCGGTGCGCCGGGGTGGGGATAGCGGCAGCAGCGAGGTTGTCGCGCAGTTGCTCGACCGTGTGGCGCAGCTTGAGGACGAGGTGCGCCGCCTGCACGGGCAGCTTGACGAGCAGGCGAACGCATCCCGGCGGCAGGTGGATGAGCTGGCCAAGCAGGTGGCCGACCTCGATTTCCGGCTGCAGAACGCGGGGCCTACGGCTGCGCCGGGTCCGCGCGCATCGAGCTTGGGTGCATCGGACGCCCTGCCGGCGGCAACCGGCCCGGCGCCGTCCGCGCGCCGCCCGGCCGAGCTTGCGATGCAGGAGGGCAACGCTGCCCTGGCCCGGCGCGACTACGGCGCTGCCGAGACGGCAGCGCGCGAGGTGCTGGCCGGCGGCAGGGGCGGGCCGCGTGCCGGGGATGCGCAGTTCCTGCTGGCTCAGGCCTTGTCGGGCAAGCGCGACCATGCGGGCGCCGCGGTGGCCTATGACGACGCCTACAACCGCTCGCGCACCGGGTCGCGGGCGCCGGACGCCCTGCTAGGCCTGGCGAACGCCTTGGCGGCGTTGAACGACCGGGCCAACGCTTGCGGCGCGCTTGACAAGCTGCAAGCCGAGTTTCCCGCGCCCCGCGCGAACGTGCGGGAGGCTGCCGTCGCGGCACGCGGCCGTTTCGGTTGCCGTTGAGCCAGGACCCGGTTTCGCCGGCCGAGTTTGCGGCGCTGATGGCCGCCGTCGGGCCGTTCGGGCGGGAGCGCCGGGTCGCCGTGGCCGTGTCCGGCGGCGCAGACAGCATGGCGCTGGCGTTGCTGCTCGCCGGGTGGGGGCGGCCCGCAGCGATGGTCGTGGATCACGGCCTGCGTCCCGAGTCGGGCGCCGAGGCGGCCCTGACGGCGGCGCGGCTTGCCGCCCTGGGGATCGCCGCCCGCGTGCTGACGCTCTCAGGGCTGGCGCACGGGCCGGCGCTCGCGGAGCGGGCGCGGACCGCGCGCTACGCCGCCCTGTCGGCGGCATGCCGGGACGCCGGATTGGCCGACCTGCTGCTGGCGCACCACGCGCAGGACCAGGCCGAAACCCTGCTGCTCCGCCGCGGGGCCGGGAGCGGTCCGGCGGGCCTGGCCGGCATGGCGGCGGTGGCGCACGGGGAAGCGGTCCGGCTGCTGCGCCCTTTGCTGGGGGTGGCGCCGGCCCGGCTGCGCGCGACCCTGCGCCGTGCCGAGGCAAGCTGGGTCGAGGACCCCAC
>CAXUIQ010000449.1:2443-3802 GCA_964250815.1 uncultured Acetobacteraceae bacterium | reverse complement strand
GAGCTGTCGGGCGGGATGCAGAAGCGCGTGGGCCTGGCGCGCGCCATCGCGGGCCAGCCGGACATCCTGTTCTTCGACGAGCCGACGACGGGCCTCGACCCGATCATGGGGGCGGTGATCGATGGGCTGATCGTGGATTGCGTGAAGCGCCTGGGCAGCACGGCCGTCGCCATTACCCACGACATGGCGAGTGCCACGCGCATCGGCGACCAGGCGGCGATGCTGTTCCGCGGCAAGCTGGTCTGGCAAGGCCCGGCGGCGGACCTGCTGCACAGCGGCAACCCCATGGTGGACCAGTTCACCCACGGGCGGCGGGAGGGACCGATCCAGATGGAGTTGCGGCGGTGATCCGGGGTATGCTGCGCCGATGAAATACGATGAGATCATCGAGACGGCCCGAGAAATCGTAAGCCGTCACGTATTGCCGGACTTCGTGACGAGGTTCGAGGTGCGCTTGGGTGAGTTCGACGGCGACCCCGCCATGTGGATTGTGTTCAAGACGTTGCCCGAGCCGCCTATCAGAAGTCCGGCGTTTGAGCAGCGCGTGGACGGCATCGGCGCCGTGATTGCCGCCGTGCAGCCCGATCTGCTGGAGGCGTTTGAGGACCGGTTTCCGTACTTCCGGTTCGAGACTGACCGCGAGTTGAAACCCGTCGCAGAGTGACCCACGCCACCGAGCTGGTCAGGCACGCCCGCGAACTAATCGACGGCCAGTATGGCCCGCAGGGCAGCGCATCCAATGAGGTTGTGCTGCGACGGGCATTGTCGTCCGCCTACTACGGGTTATTTCATCGGCTGACGACTGCGGGTTCCATGCCCTTCGCGGCGGGTGGCGAACCCCTCCGCTTCCAGGCGACGCGCGCATTCAGCCATACCGCAATGCGCAAGGTATGCGACGCCTACGTCCGCTCTCCAGCACGCCCATTTTCAACTGGCTTGGAGAAGCTGAGCCCCAACCCACCCGACAAACGCTTAATTGGAATAGCCCTTGCGTTCGCTCGATTGCAGGAAGGCCGCCATTCGGCGGACTACGATTTTTCGGTTGTGATCGAGCGTCAGTATGCCTCCGATCTGGTCCGCCTCGCCGAAACAGCCCTCGCCGATTTCGACGCCGTCCAGTCCCTCCCCGAAATCACCGTGTTCCTCGCCGCCCTCCTGCTCGCCGACCGCTGGACCCGGCGTGGCTAAGCCCGTCGCCCGCTACGTCTGCCAGAACTGCGGCGCCGCGTATCCCAAATGGGCCGGGCGCTGCGACGCTTGCGGCGAGTGGAACACTCTGGTCGAGGAAACGGTCGAGGCGCGGCCCGGTCCCGGGGGGCCGGCCCCCGCCCGGCCGCGGCGCCCCATGGGGGGCCGGGC
>CAXUIQ010000449.1:0-2433 GCA_964250815.1 uncultured Acetobacteraceae bacterium | reverse complement strand
GTCCCGTGGGCCGCGCCAGCGCCGGGCGGCGCGTCACATTCGTCGGCCTGCAAGGCAGCACCGCGCCACCGCCCCGCGCCAACACCGGCATCGCCGAGCTTGACCGCGTGCTGGGCGGCGGGCTGGTGCCAGCCTCCGCCGTGCTGGTCGGCGGCGACCCCGGCATCGGCAAATCCACCCTGATGCTGCAAGCGGCGGCGACGCTCGCGCGGGCCGGGCGCCGGGTCATGTACATCTCGGGCGAGGAGTCCATCGACCAGGTCCGCCTGCGCGCGCAGCGGCTCGGCCTTGCCGACGCATCGCTGGAACTCGCCAGCGCCATCAACGTGCGCGACATCGCCGCCACCCTGGAAGGCGAGCGCGACCTGGCGCTGGTGGTGATCGACAGCATCCAGACCATGTGGCTCGACGCCATCGAGAGCGCGCCCGGCACCGTGGCTCAGGTGCGGGCCACCAGCTTCGAGTTGATCCGGCTCGCTAAATCCCGCGGCTTCTCCCTCGTGCTGGTGGGCCACGTCACCAAGGAGGGCGCGCTGGCCGGCCCCCGCGTCCTGGAGCACATGGTCGATGCCGTGCTGTACTTCGAAGGCGACCGCGGCCACCAGTTCCGCATCCTGCGCGCGGTCAAGAACCGCTTCGGCGCCACCGACGAGATCGGCGTGTTCGAGATGACCGAGCAGGGCCTGGCGGAAGTGCCCAACCCCTCCGCGCTGTTCCTGGCGGAGCGCCGGGGCAACATCGCGGGGTCGGCGGTGTTCGCGGGCCTGGAAGGCACGAGGCCGGTGCTTGTCGAGGTGCAGGCGCTGCTGGCGCCCAACAGCGGTGGGTCGCCCCGGCGCGCTGTGGTCGGATGGGACAGCGGGCGCTTGTCCATGCTGCTGGCCGTGCTGGAAACCCGGGCCGGGCTGCGGATGGGCAGCACGGACGTTTACCTCAACATCGCCGGCGGGCTGCGCGTCAACGAACCCGCGGCCGACCTCGCCGTGGCCGCCGCCCTCGCCTCCGCCGCGACCGACACGCCAACCAGCGCCGCCGCCGTGTATTTCGGCGAGGTCGGGCTGTCCGGCGAGGTCCGGCAGGTGGCGCAGGCCGAGTCGCGCCTCAAGGAAGCGCACAAGATGGGGTTCGAGGTTGCCTGCCTGCCGCGCCGGGTCGCCCGCGGCGGACGCAAGAGCAGCCCGCCGGACGGGCTGAGGCTGGACGAGATCGGCCACTTGACCGACCTGGTGGCCGCGTTCGGGGCCAAGTCGGCCACGAAGGGCCTGCCGTCATAAATCCGACTCGGTTGGCGTATCCGGCCGGGGCGGCTATACCCGCGGCGCACGGCTTGGGGCGGCTGCATGAATTGGGTGGACCTCGTGGTCCTGGCGCTGATGCTCGTGTCGGGTCTGCTGGGCGTCATGCGCGGCTTGGTGCGGGAGGTGCTGGGCGTTGCTGCCTGGGTGGCCGCCGGGTTCATCGCCGGGCCATACGGCGCGTTCCCCTCTGTGGCGCCCTCCGTGCGCCGCCATATTTCAGATCCCGGTGTCGCCGACATGGCGGCGTTCGGGGGCGTGTTCCTGATCGTTTTGGTCCTGTTGTGGCTGGTGGTGCGCACCCTCAGCAACGCGGTGCGCGGGTCGGCGCTCGGCGGCCTCGACCGCTCGTTGGGTCTGGTATTCGGCCTCGGCAGGGGTGCCGCGCTGCTGGCGGTGGCCTATATCCTGCTGGGCATCGGGGTGGCGACCGAGCAATGGCCGGCCCCGATCCTGGAAGCCCGCAGCCTGCCCGCCATCCACCACGGAGCCGAATGGCTTGCCGACCAACTGCCGCCGACATACCGGCCCGCCGTGGCCCGTCCCCCCTTCGGCCGGTCGGCCACGGCCGCCAGCCTGCTGCGCGCCAGTCCCGTGGGCCGTGCCCTGGGTGCCCGGCCGGTGCGGGAGTAGGAGAGTGTCATGGTGCTGACCCGGGCCGAGACCGCACAGCTGATCGACGACGGTGACAAGCTGCACGAGGAGTGCGGCGTCTTCGGCGTTTGGAACGTGTCCGATGCCGCCGCCGTCACCGCGCTTGGCCTGCACGCGCTGCAGCACCGCGGCCAGGAAGCGACTGGGATCGTCAGCTACGACGGGCACCGGTTCCACAGCCACCGCGGCCTCGGCCTGGTGGGCGACAACTTCGGCCAGGCCCACGTCATCGCCTCCTTGCCCGGCGCCCATGCCATCGGGCACAACCGCTACGCCACCACTGGCGACACGGTCCTGCGCAACGTCCAGCCCCTGTATGCCGATTTCGAGTTCGGCGGCTTCGCGGTCGCGCACAACGGCAACTTGACCAACGCCAACGCGCTGCACCGTGCGCTCGTCCGTCGTGGCTGCCTGTTCCAGAGCACGACGGACAGCGAGGTGTTCGTCCACCTCATCGCCATCAGCCTGTATTCCACCGTGGTGG
>CAXUIQ010000448.1:0-3820 GCA_964250815.1 uncultured Acetobacteraceae bacterium | reverse complement strand
CCCTGCTGCTCGGCCTGATCGCGCTGCTCGGCTACATGGCGCACGCGGCGGGGGTCAAGCCCGCGACGCCGAACGACACGGTGCCGGCGCTGTTCCACACCCTGTTCCCCGGGTGGTTCGCAGGCTTCGCCTTCGCCGCCATCGCCATCGGCGCGCTGGTGCCGGCGGCCGTCATGTCCATCGGCGCGGCCAACCTGTTCACCCGCAACGTGTGGAAAGCCTACGTCAACCCGGCCGTCACCCATGCCGGGGAAGCGCAGGTCGCCAAGATCACCAGCTTGCTGGTCAAGCTGGGCGCGCTGCTGTTCATCCTGTTCGCGCCGGTGCAGTACGCGCTCGACCTGCAACTGCTCGGGGGGTTGTGGGTCTTGCAGACCTTCCCGTCCGTCGTGTTCGGGCTGTTCTTCAACTGGTTCCGCGCGCCCTCGCTGCTGCTCGGCTGGGCGGTCGGGTTTTTCGGAGGCAGCGCCATCGCCTACATGGACGGGCTGAAGCCGCTGCATACCGTCGTGATCGGCGGGGAAAGCTACACCGTCTATGTTGGGCTGCTGGCGGTGCTGGCGAACGTGCTCGTGGCCGCGGTCGCCAACGTGGCGCTGCGCGCGACGGCCTTGGCCACGCCGGCCCGCGCCGACTGAACAGCGCGAGCCGCCATGGCCCGCGCCCGGCCTTGCCGCCGGCCCGCGGCCTGAGCGAGCATCCCGGGGCAGGACGGGGGAGGGATGCGTTGGGTTGGCGAAGCTGGGCGCTTGCGGTCCTGTTGACGGTTGGCGGCTGTGCCGCGGCCCGGGCTGAGCCTGCGGTGAAGCTGGGCGTGCTGACCGACCTGTCGGGCGTGTATTCGGACGCGACGGGCACCGGGTCGGCCGTGGCGACGCGCATGGCGGCGGAGGACTGCCTCCTCGCCGAATGCCGCGGCATGGCCATCGAGGTCGTCACCGCAGACCACCAGAACAAGCCGGACGTGGCGCTCGCCATCGCGCGGGAATGGGTGGATGCCGGGCACGTGGACGCGCTCGTGGATATGTCGAACGCGGCGATCCAGCTCGCCATTGCGCCGTTCGTCGCGCAAAAGGACCGGGTTGCGCTGTTCGCTGGCGGGACCGCCCGGCTGTCCGGCGACGCCTGCCAGCCGGAGCACATCGTGCAATGGATGTGGGACACCTATGCGCAGGTCGGCGGCGTCGCGCGCCGGCTGACCCGGCCGGGGACGACGTGGTTCTTGGTGAGGGCTGACTATGCGTTCGGCGCCCAGTTCGAGGCCGACGCCCGCGCCATCGTCGGCGCCGCGGGCGGCCGCGTGCTCGGCTCGGCCCGGCATCCGTTCCCCAGCAGCGACCTGTCATCCTTCATCCTGCAGGCGCAGGCGTCCGGCGCGGACATCGTGGCGCTCGCCAACGCCGGGGCGGACACGGTGAACGCGATCAAGCAGGCGCATGAGTTCGGCGTGGGTACTGGCGCAGGTGCCGGGGCGCAGCGCCTGGTGGCGTTCTACCTGTCGGTGCTGGACGTGCATGGGCTGGGCCTTCCTGCCGCAGCCGGCACCGTGCTGACCGAGGGGTTCTACTGGGACATCGACGACGGCACGCGCGCCTTTTCCCGGCGCTTCCTGGCCCGGCAGGGCGCCATGCCGTCGCAGATCCAGGCCGGGCTGTACTCCGCCGTGCGCCACTACCTGAAAGCCGTCGCGGCGAACCACAGCGCCGATGCCCGCGCCGCCATCCGCAAGATGCACGAGCTGCCGATCTCCGACGAGGTCGTGCGCCACGCGGAGTTGCGCCCGGACGGTCGGATGGTGCACGACTTCTACGTGTTCCAGGTGAAGCAGCCCGGGCAGTCGCAAGACGCTTGGGACCTTTACACGCTGCTGGACACGATCCCGGGCGCGGACGCCTTCCGGCCCGTGGCTGCCGGCGGCTGCCCGCGCCTGCTGCAATGAAGCGAGGCGCCATGGCCCATCGGCTCATCGACCTGTCCGTCCCGCTGCGCGGCGACATCGCCAGCGACCCGCCGGACATGCTGCCGAAGATCGAGTACATCGACCACCACCAGTCCGCGCCCCGCCTCGCCGAGTACTTCGGCGTCCGAGTGGACCAACTGCCCGAGGGCCAGTACGCGGCCATCGAGCGTTGCGCGATCAGCAGCCACAACGGCACCCACGTGGACGCGCCCTACCACTACTTCTCCCGCATGGACGAGGCGACCACGCCCGGCGGCGTGCCATCCATGCGGATCGACGAGGTTCCGCTCGACTGGCTCTACCAGCCCGGCGTCAAGCTGGATTTCCGGCACCTCCCCAACGGGTACGTGGTGCAGCCCGGCGACATCGAGGCAGAACTCGCCCGCATCGGCCACGTGTTGCAGCCCTTGGAGATCGTCGTCGCCAACACCGCCGCCGGGGCACGCTACGGCGAGGCGGACTACATCGACACCGGCTGCGGCATGGGGCGCGCGGCCACGCTTTGGCTGGCCGAGCGCGGCATCCGCGTGGTCGGCACCGACGCCTGGAGTTGGGACGCGCCGTTCAGCCACACCCGCCGCCGGGTGCAGGAAACCGGCGACGCCGGGCTGATCTGGGAAGGGCACCGCGTCGGGCGGGACCGCGCCTACTGCCAGATCGAGAAGATGCACAACCTGGAGGCGCTGCCGCCGGATGGGTTCCTGGTCTCCGCCTTCCCGGTCAAGCTGCACCGCGGCTCCGCCGGCTGGACCCGGGCGGTTGCGATCCTGGATGCCTGACGGCAAGGGCCGCGCTTGCCCGGCGCTCCTCGCGCTGGCGGCCGTCCTGGTGCTGGCCGCGCCGTCCCGTGCGGAGCCGGCCGCCGAGGAGCCGGCCTATGGCGCGGAGCTGGAGGGCTTTGCCTACCCGTTCCCGGTCCTGCGCCGGCCGTTCGCCTCCCAGGGCCAGCAGCTTGCGATGGCCTACATGGACGTGCAGCCAGACCGGCCCAATGGCCGCGCGGTCGTGCTGCTGCACGGCAAGAACTTCTGCGCCGCCACCTGGGAAGGCACCATCGCGGCATTGCGCGACGCCGGCTACCGGGTGATCGCGCCGGACCAGGTCGGCTTCTGCAAATCGAGCAAGCCCGGGCGCTACCAGTTCAGCTTCCAGCAGCTTGCCGCCAACACCCACGCCTTGCTGGCCGGACTCGGCGTGTCCCGCGTGACGGTCGTCGGCCATTCCACCGGGGGCATGCTCGGCATCCGTTATGCGCTGATGTATCCCGCCGAGGTCGAGCAGCTCGTGCTGGTGGACCCGATCGGGCTGGAGGACTGGAAGGCGAAGGGCGTGCCCTGGCGGAGCGTGGACGACTGGCACCGGCGCGAGCTTGCCGTCACGGCGGACCAGGTTCGCGACTACGAGCGCGCGACCTACTATGCCGGCACCTGGCAGCCGGAATACGAGCGTTGGGTGCAGATGCTGGCCGGGATGTCGCGCGGTGCCGGGCGGGAGCGGGTCGTCTGGGATTCGGCCCTGCTGTACGATATGATCTTCACCCAGCCGGTCGTCTATGGATTGGGCCAGCTTCCGGTGCCGGTCCTGCTGATGATCGGCGGCAAGGACACGACGGCGATCGGCAAGGACCTGGCGCCGCCGTCCGTGCAGGCCACGCTGGGCGACTACCCCAAGCTCGGCCGGGCCGCCGCGGCGGCGATCCCGCAGGCGCGGCTGGTCGAGTTCGCCGACCTGGGCCACGCCCCGCAAATCCAGGCGCCCGACCGGTTCCACAAGGCGCTGCTGGACGGGCTGCTGCCGTCCAGCCCGGCGCCGGGCCGCTGCCGGGGTCCGCCCTGGCCGCCGCGCCGGGTCCCGTCCCCG
>CAXUIQ010000447.1:0-3832 GCA_964250815.1 uncultured Acetobacteraceae bacterium | reverse complement strand
CTCCGCCGAAACGCGCAGCGTTTGCGGCTGAGACCGGCGCGTGACGCGCGACGGCTCCCAAATCTCAGGCGGCGCGGTGGGACGCATGGTGTAGGTCGCGTCCAGCGGCGCGAAAGGATCGGCTGCGGGCGGTTCAGCGTGAGGCGCGCTATTCATGGCCGCGCTCCCCGCCGGACAAGCCCAGCATGACGGAAAGCTTTGCCGCCGCGTCAATCTGCCGCAAGCCGAACAGGTAGGCAACCAGGCTTACCGCGTCGCCGCCCCGCGCGTCGGCTGCGAAATCCGCCCAACGGCCGGTCGCGGTGTTCACCTTGAAGCTCCCGGCGTTGCGGTCTCCGCGCCGCGGGTTCCGGGCCACGTATTCCCGGCCCTCGTTCCGGCCGTCCGGCAGCCATCGGGCAAGCAGATCAGGTAGCGCCCGTAGCGCAACCGCGTTCACGGTCGCGAAGTCCACGCGGGCGTTCACTTGCGCCTCCGCACGTTGCGCGGCTGCGCTTCGATCCATTCCGCCGCGGCGGGGATCGCGTCAATGGGCGCGAACCAGCGCCCGCCCCGACGTTCCGCGCCCGGCACCGCGCCGGCCATCACCGCGGCCAAGGCTTTGTTGTAGCTCACCGGGACGAATGCCCGGCGGTTATACTCCGCAATCCAAGCGGTAAGCGGCTGCATGGGTAAAATCCCCCGATAGGTGTTGACCGGAGGGCCGCGGCGCGCTATATCGTAACTGTATCGATACGACTAAGCGAACTTGAGCCTGCAAAAAGCCGCTCCCTGCCAGGGGTGCGGCTGCCTGCATTTCCGGGGTGGGCACGTCCAGACTATTTCTAAATGGGAACGACCCGACGCGGCGCAAGGGCCGGTTCACACTTTCATTTTGCTGTCAAGCGTTTTCTTCCGCCCTCGCGTTTTCGTGTTAACGCCGCGCCGGACGTTCGCGTTTCGGCACGGCCGGGCGCTGCTCGTGGGACATGAGCCAGGCGCGAACTGCGGCGGGGTCGTATAGGCGCAGCGCCCCAACTTTGAGATACGGCATCCCCTCCCGCTCCCGCCGAATGACGGTGCGGGGGTGGCACCCAAGCTCCGCCGCCAGAGTTCCGCGGTTCAGCAGCCCGGCCAAGATGCCTTGCGGCGCTGGGTTCGTAATCGCGTCCATGATGTGCCCTCAAGCTGACACCGCGCGCCGCCCAATGCAGCGCCGTGCCAAGTCGGGACAGTTTCAGCGATCAGGGGGAATGCGCAAAGTTGTTTTTCAACCGGCGCGTTTGGCGAGCGGCACCACGTCGGCAGCCGGCTTGCCGGCGTTCTCGACAAACTTGCCGACACGCTCCGCCGCCTCCCGCAGCGTGTCATCGGACAAATGCGCGTAACGGAACGTCGTTTCGGCCTTCGTGTGCCCCATGAGCTTGCCGACCACAAGGAGAGGCGTGCCGCCGCTCGCGAGCATGGAGGCGAACGAATGGCGCAGATCGTGGACGCGAACGCCGGTCAGGCCGGCTTGCTCGCACACTTCGAGGAACGCCTTGCGCAACATCCCGGGCAGCATCGCGCCCATCGAACCGGGGAACACGAACGGATTGGTTGTGTCAGCAGCGGCGCGCATCCGTGTCAGCAGCGCCTTCGCTTGCCCCGACAGCGGGACCACATGCTCCCTGCCCTGCTTGGTCGCGGCGCTGGGCTTTTTCCACACGCCCGCGTCAAGGTCGAACTGTTCCCAGCGGGCCGTAAGCGTCTCGCCACGCCGCGCCCCGGTCAGCAGCAGCAGGCGCAGCGCGTTGCACGCCGTCGTGTCCTTATGCGATGCCATCGCGCCCTCAAGCCGGGCAATCTCCGCAGCCGAGAGAAATCGCTCCCGCTTTTCCTCGTGCGCCCGCTTGACGCCTTGCGCGGGGTTGTCGCTGCGCAGCCCCCAGCGGATCGCCAGCCCCATCATGCTGCTGACAACCGCAACGGCTCGGTTCGCGCGGTATGGCCCGCTCGCCTTCTTCACTTCGCTGTGCAGCTTCGCCAGGTCGGCATAGCCTACGGCCGCCACCTTCAACTTGCCGATGCGCGGCAGAATGTGCAGCTTGAGCAGCGATTTGTAATCGACCATGGTTGTCGCGCGGCCTGCCGACAGGTGTTCGGCCTCGAAGCGCGCCGCCAAATCGTTTACGTCCGGCGCTTCCCGCTTGTCGCGCCGGTCCTGCATGGGATCGCCGCCGCCGTCCACGTCGCACCGCAGTTCCCGCGCTTTCTCGCGGGCGCGGGACACAGACCAGTTCCCAAAGCTGCCGATGGTCAGCCGCCGCTCGGTCCCGGTTTCCGTGCGATAGTTCAAGACGAACGCCCGCGCGCCTTTGTGGGTGATGCGGAGGCCGAACCCCTTAACGTCGCTATCCCAAACGATGCGGTGCCCCGATGCCGGGGGCACCATCGCCTTCACGTCCTTGTCATTGAGCTTCGCCATGACCTCGCCTGTGTCAGCACCGTGTCAGCAGTTCATTGTCACAGGACGGCACGCTGTTGTCAATCCGTTTCAGATTTCATGCGCCTAAACCACTGTTCTATCATAAGGTTCCGGGCTGACACGGCTCAAACGCCGGATCGCCAATAGGTTGATTTTGAGATTGCATCTGAATGTCGCGAGTTCGAACCTCGTCGTCCGCTCCACCAACCTGGCGTCTGCCGGCCCAAGGCGCTTCAGGCCTGGCCGCAATGGACCGCTCTGGCGATTGCGGTTCGATGCCACGTGCCCCGCAATCCTGCCATGATCCCGACCAGCAACCTCGCCAACCTGCTGCTCCACGCCGCGCAGCGCCACCCGGACCGCCCCGGGCTGCTGCGCGGAGACCGGGTTTGGACCTGGGCCGAGCTGGCCGCGCGGGTCCGCCGCGCTGCCGCAGCGCTCGCGGCGCGCGGCATCGGCAAGGGCGACCGCGTGCTGGTCCATGCCGCCAACAGCCCGGCGCTGTTCGAGACGATGTGGGCCGCCTGGGCGCTGGGCGCGGTCTGGGTGCCCACGAACGTGCGGCTGACCCCGGCCGAGGTCGCCGTCCTCGCGCAGTCCGCCAAGGCCGCGGCGCACGTCGTGGGCGCGGCCTTTCCGGACCACGCCGCGGCTGCCGCGGCGGCGAACCCGGCATGGCGTTTCGACGTCACCATCGGCGGCGGAAGCCTCACCTGGGATGAGCTGGTCCAAGAGCAGGCGCCCCTGCCCGCCCCGGCGGATGTCGGCCGCGACGACCCCTGCTGGTTCTTCTACACCTCCGGCATCACCGGGCGGCCCAAGGCCGGGGTGCTGACCCACGGGCAGATGGCTTTCGTCACCCTGAGCCACCTTTGCGACCTCATGCCCGGCACGACCGAGCGCGACGTCTCGCTGGTGGTCGCCCCGCTCTCCCACGGCGCGGGCATCCATGCCGTGACCCAGGTCGCCCGCGGCGCCGCGAGCGTGCTGACGGAATCCGAGACGCTCGACTGCGCCGAGGCGTGGCGGCTGGTGGAGCGGCACCGGGTCACCAACATGTTCACCGTCCCCACGATCCTGACGGTGCTGACGCGCCATCCCACGGTGGACCGGCACGGCCATTCCTCGCTGCGCTACGTGGTCTATGCCGGCGCCCCGATGTTCCGCGTGGACCAGCAGCACGCGCTGCGCAAGCTCGGGCGCGTGCTCGTGCAGTACTTCGGGCTGGGCGAGGTCACCGGCAACATCACCGTGCTGCCGCCGCACCTGCACTCGATCGACGACGACCCGGCCATCCCCGCCGGCACCTGCGGCCAGGCCCGCACCGGCATGGAGGTCGCGATCCTCGGCCCCGGCGGCGCCCGCCTGCCGCCGGGGCAGACCGGG
>CAXUIQ010000446.1:1062-3835 GCA_964250815.1 uncultured Acetobacteraceae bacterium | reverse complement strand
TCCGAGGTGAACTTCAACGACATCTGGTGCCTGACCGGCATCCCGGTTTCGTCGTTCGATTCGCACGAGCGCGACGTGCAGGTGACGGGATCGGGCGGCGTCGGCCTTGTTGCCGCGCTCGGCGCAGAAGCCCGGCGCGAAGGGCGGCTCAAGGTGGGCGACCTGGTGACGATCTACTCCGGCGTGAGCGACCTGCTCTCGCCGCTGGCCGGGCGCGATCCGATGTTCGCCGATTTCGCCATCCAGGGTTATGAAACCGAGACCGGCAGCCACGCCCAGTTCCTCGTCGCGCAAGCGCCGCAGCTCCACCCCGTGCCCGCCGACCTCACCCTGGAGCAAGGCGGCTCCTACGTGCTCAACCTCGGCACCATTGTGCGTGCCCTGTTCACCACGCTGCGCATCGAGCCCGGCCGCACGATGTTCGTGGAGGGCGCGGCGACCGGGACCGGGCTTGAAGCGATGAAGACCGCGACGCATCACGGCCTGCAAGTGACCGGCCTCGTGTCCGGGGCGGCGCGGGCCGCGTTCGTGCGCGCGCAAGGTGCTGTGGCGACCCTTGACCGCACCGACCCGCGGTTCGCGGCGCTGTTCACCCCGGTGCCGGACGGCGACGCCGCCGCCTGGGCGGAGGCGGGGCTGCCGCTGGTGGAGGAGTACCGCCGCGCGAACGGCGGAAGGCTTGCCGACTACGTGGTTTCCCACGCCGGCGAGACGGCGTTCCCGCGGTCCTACCAACTGCTGGAGGAGGGCGGCACGCTGACGTTCTACGGCGCCTCGTCCGGATATCACTTCACGTTCGTCGGCAAGCCGGGAGCGGTTGCTCCCGAGGCCATGCTGCGCCGCGCCGGGCTGAGCGCCGGCGAGAGCGTGCTGATCTACTACGCGCCGCAAGCGACGGCCCTGCTGGACGAGGCGGGGCTGGAGATGATCGAAGCGGTCCGCAGCGCGGGCGCGCGTGCCGTGATCTGCACCGCGACGGACGCGCAGCGGGATCTCGTGCAGTCGCTCGGCTTCGAGGACGCCATCGCCGGCATCGTGTCGTTGGAGGACGTGGCGCGGCGCGAAGGCGCACAGTTCGACTGGCCGCGCTCGATGCCCCGCCTCCCGAACGCGCGACGGGACCTCGAAGCGTTCCGCGCGGCGGTCCGCGACTTCCAGGAGCGCACGATCAAGCCGTTCGGCGCAGCCGTGGGAAGGCTCCTGCGTTCGGACGACAATCCGCGCGGCGCACCCGATGTCGTCCTCGAACGGGCCGCGCACGACGCGCTGGGCGTGTCCACCTCGCTGGTCAAGCCGTTCACCGGCCGGGTCGTCTATTGCGAGGACATGTCGGACCGGCGCTACTCGTTCTATGCGCCGCAGGTCTGGACGCGGCAGCGCCGCATCCTCACGCCCACGACGGAGGTGCGCGGGACGCACCTGTGCAACGCCTACGAGGTCACGCGCATGAACGACATGCTGGGCGCGGGGCTGCTGCGGGTGACCGAGCCGACGCTGGTGGCGTGGCACGACCTACCCGCGGCCCACCAAGCCATGTGGGACAACACCCATGCGGGCGCGACGTACGTGGTCAACCACGCCCTGCCGGCCGCGGGGCTGCGCGGCAAGGATGCCCTGCTTGAGACCTGGCACGCGACGGAAGGAAACGCGCCGTGAACCTGATCGCCGACGACTCCACGGGACCCGACGCCCTCCGTTCGGCCTCCATGCGCGAGCCTGGCCGACTGGCGGGAAAGGTGGCGCTCATCACCGGGGCTGCCGGCAACCTCGGCGGCGCGATCGTGCGGCGCTACCTGGTCGAAGGCGCGACTGTCGTGTTCACCGGGCGCAACCGGGCGCGGGTGGACGCGGCGCGGGAGTTGGCGCTGGCCGAAACCGGGGCGCCTGAGGGCCGGGCCTCGACGGTGGTGATGGACGCGGGCGACCCCACGCAGGTGCGCGCGGCGGTTGCGGAACTGCTGTCCCGCCATGGCCGGCTCGATATCCTGGTCAACAACGCCGGCTCGGCGGGGCCGCGCCAAACGATCGAGAACCTCCCGTTCTCGCAACGCGAGCTGGATGCGCTGCGGGCGTCCGGCACGGGCGACACGGAGAGCGTGTCCGATGCCGTCCGCAACATCCTGGGCGTCGCATGGAACGCGGTGCGCGTCGCCGGGCCATCGCTGCAGCCTGGCGCCTCGGTGATCAACGTTTCGACCATCTTCTCGCGCACCGAGTACTTCGGGCGCGCCGCCTACGTCGTGCCGAAAGCCGCGCTGAACGCATTGTCGCGGGAGCTTGCGGACGAGCTTGGCGCTCGCGGGGTCCGCGTCAACAACCTGATCCCCGGCCCGATCAACAGCGCGCGCATCCGCTCGGTGTTCGCCAGCATGGACAAGCTGCGCGGCGACGAGCCGGGAACCATGGCGCACCAGTCGCTCGCCCGCATGTCGCTCGCCCGGGGCGTCGAGGACGGGCAGTTGAGGAAGGCGTTCCCGACCCCGCGCGACGTGGCCGACGCCTGCGTGTTCCTGGGCAGCGACGAGTCGGCCGCGTTCAACGGCGCCGACTTCGAGGTCACCCATGGCATGAAGGCGGTGGCGGAGTCGCGCTCGACCTGGATGGCGCGGCCGACGATGCGATCCGTGGATGCCGGCGGGCAGCGCATCCTGATCGCGGCGGGCGACCAGGTCGAGGAGGCGCTGGCGATTGCGCGGGCGCAGGCGGATTGCGGGGCGGGGGGCGGGGGGGGGGGGGCGGCCCCGGGCGGCCCGGGGGCGTGGCCGGCCCCGCG
>CAXUIQ010000446.1:0-1052 GCA_964250815.1 uncultured Acetobacteraceae bacterium | reverse complement strand
GCCGCCCCGCGCCGCGACGGCAGATCGGCGTCACGGCGCGCGCCGCGGCGGGGGCGGGCGTGCCCCCGCCCCCCCCCCGCGGCGCTTGCCCGGACCAAGCTGCAAGCCTCGCCCGCGGCCGGGACGCTGGAGGTGATCCGCCTCGACCGCGGGAATGCGGACGGCATGGAGGCGGTCTTGCAAGCGTCCGGCGGGGAGGCGGACCCCTTTTGCGGCGCGATCGTGCTGCCCGCGCACGGCGCGCAGCGGTTCCAAGGGGCGCTCGCCATAGCAGGTGACGCGGACGTGTCGGGCTTCATGGAGGACGAGTTGTCCGGCACGCTCGCCATCGCCCGCGCGCTCACGCGCTACTGGCGCGAGCGCCCGGATCTGGTGCGCGATCCGCGCGTGGTCTTCATCACCAACGCCAGCGACGGATGCGGCAACGTTTACGCGGCCCTGCTGCGGGCGGCCAACGAGGAGCTGATCCGCGTGTGGCGCGACGAGACCGACGTGGAGCAGCGGCTCGGGCGGCGGGGATCGGTCGTCTGGGGCAACCAGATCGTCCGGTATGAGAACGAGGAGGCGGAGAACCTGCCGTTCACCGCCGGACAGGCAGCGCGCCTCCTGTTCAAGGAGCAGCGGATCGCGGAGGTCAACCTTTACCTGCCGCAGTCCATCGCCGACGCCAGCGGCGCGCGCCGTGCGCTGGTCGGCCTGACCGAGAACCTCGCCGGGCTGCACCTCGGCAAGTGCGTGCTGATCACGGGAGGCTCCGCCGGCATCGGCGGCCAGATCGCGCGGCTGCTGGCCCTTGCGGGCGCGAAGGTGATGCTTGTGGCGCGCCGCAGGCAGGAGCTTGAGGAGATGCGGGCGCGCATCGTGGAGGAACTCAAGGACGCCGGGCTGCCGAACGCGGAACGCCGGGTGCACACGCTGTCCGACGTCGATGTGGGCGATCCGGCGACGCTCCGGCACGCCGTGCAGGCGGCCCTGGCGGCGTTCGGGCGCATAGACTACCTGATCAACAACGCCGGCGTTTCGGGCGCCGAGGAGATGGTGGTCGATATGCC
>CAXUIQ010000445.1:0-3856 GCA_964250815.1 uncultured Acetobacteraceae bacterium | reverse complement strand
CGCCTTTTTCATACAAAGGGGCGTGGATGTCGGCGAGATCCGCAAGGTCGCGGCCAGGAAACCGGTGGTGGCGACGGTCGACACTCTCGCGGCGTCGGGCGCCTACATTGCGGCGCTAGGCGCCGACCACATCGTGGCCTACGGCAACTCGCTCGTCGGCTCGATCGGCGTGCTGTTCCAGTTCCCCAATTTCACCAACCTGCTCGACAAGATCGGCGTGCAGGTCGAGTCCGTGAAGTCCTCGCCCCTGAAGGCGGCGCCGAGCGGGGCCGCGCGGTGGGCGCGAGCAACGCCACGGCGCGGCCCCGCGGCCTGCGGCGCCCGCGCCGCGGCGCCGCGCCGGCCGGGAACGACGTCCTGCTTCCGGCGCCCGTCCCCATTCCGCAGGCACCGCCGCCGAGCGCCGCTCCAGCACCCGAGCCGCCTCCCCCAACGCCTCCGGCGCCCCAGCCCACCTTCCCCGCGCTCCCACCCGTGCCGGCCCCGAAGGCCGAGCGCACCAAGATGGGCGGACGGGCGGGCCGCTGGGCGGAGGACGACGGCGCGTTGTCCGAACGGCTGGAGCGGCTGTTCATCGCGAACTTCTCGCCTGGGTGCATCGGCGCCGTCCTGGGGGTGACGGAGCGCGCGGTGGCGACCCGGGCCTGGGTGGTCAACTGCCCGCGGCGCGACCCGCAGGCGCTGCGCCACGACGTGGAGGCCGCGCGCCTCCTCGACCGCCTGGCCGCGCCGCTGCCCCGGGCGGTGCAGTCCTGGGAAACCGGCAGGATGCTGGTCCGCAAGCGCTGCGCCCGCAAAGGCCATTGGATCTGGGGCGCGGCCGGCACCATCCTGTCCAACGACGCCAAGCGCCAGCGCAGCTATCGGATGCTCGCGGCCAGCGCGCCCCTGCACGCCTGGTAGAACACCACCTTCGGCCACTTGCCGCCAGGCGCGGCGTCGGCCGGCAACCCATCGGAGACCACGGACATGACGGAGGACCAAACAGCAGGCGACCCCGTGGCAAGCCGCCTGGGCTTCTGGCGCGACGGCTTCTGGCGCGTGACGCTGACGGGCGTGTTCCTGTCCGTCGCCGCGGTGGCCCTGACCTGGGACTTCGCCTACACGGCGTCGCACCCGCCGGAGCCGCTGTACTTCTTCACCGACAGCCGCGCCAACCTGATCCAGGACACCCCGCTCAGCCAGCCCGTGCTGTCGGACGCGGAGCTGATGGAGTTCACCGCGAACGCCATCCTGGCCGTCTACAACTTCGACTACGAGCACTACCGCGCCACCCTGTCGCGCGAGGCCAGCCCGAACTTCACGGTGGATGGCTGGAACGGCGCCGTGGCCGCCATCGAGAAGACGCGCAACCTCGACGAGATCAAGGCCAGCGCGATGGTGGTGTCGGGCAAGCCGCTGGACAGCCCGACGATCCAGAGCGCGGCCCTGGTCGGCGACCACCTGTCCTGGACGGTCCGGCTGCCGGTTCGCGTGACCTACTCCAACCTCAAGGAGCGCCGGCGCATGGACCTGGACGTGACGGCAGTGGTGGTGCGGGTGCCGACCGCCTTCCACCCGAACGGCATGGCGGTCAATGGCTTCGTGGCCGACCTACCGCGGTCCCGGTTCGCGGGCTGACCGAAACTCGTTTCGCATCGGATGGCGGCACTCGCGTTCGCCTGGCGCAACCTGCCGTTGCGAACGATCAGGAAAGGGCCATCGGCATGAAGAACGCCCAAGGGGCCGCCGCCCGCGTGCTGGGCCGGTTCGGGTTCTGGCGCACCGGGTTCTGGCGCGTGGGCCTGTTCAACGTGGTCGGGTCCTTCGTGCTGATGGTGCTGGCGCTGGCCCATGTCTGGCTGGCGCACCACCTGCCCGAGCCAGCCTACCGCTTCACCGACGCCCACGCCAACCTGGTGGAGGCCACGCCGCTGAACCGGCCGGTGATGTCGGACGCGGACCTGATGGACTTCGCCGTGCACGCCATTCTGGCCGTATACAACGTCAACTACGTGCGCGGCCGCGAAGCCCTGCCGCGCGAGGCCCGGCCCTACTTCACCGCCGCGGGCTGGCAAAGCGTGGAGGCGGCGGTGGAAGAGAAGCACGCGCTGGACGAGATCGAGGCGCGCTCGATCTCCATGTCCGCCATCCCGCTGCAAGGCGTCGCCATCCGGAAGTGGGCGGGCGGTGGCGACCATCTGACCTGGAGCGTGCAGTTTCCGATCCAGGTCTCCTATGCCAACACCAACGACGGCGTGCCGGTGGACCTGATGATCACGGCGACCGTGATGCGGGTGCCGACCGCGCTCTACCCCAAGGGCATCGCCATCGACGGCTTCGTGGCCGAGCCGCCACGGTGAGCAGGAGGGGAAAGCCGATGCGGCCCGCACGCCTGCTCGCCGTGGCGCTCGGCCTGGCAGCGGCCTCGCCCGCGGCGCACGGCCAGCCCGTGTCCGCGAGCAACGGCATCGACCCGAACGCCCAAGCGGCGGCAGCCTCCATCCCGTTCATCCCGGATGCCCTGGTCGAGGACCTGGCGCGGCGCCTGGACAGCCAGCGCCGCAGGAGCGAGGCCGTCACCAACCCGGTGCTGGCAGTCCCGGTGAACCGCTCGGTCAACGTGAGCCTCGGCCCCGGCGGCACCACGCCCGCGGTGCAGACGGTGATGGGCTACCCGACCTCCATCGCCTTCCTGGACAGCACGGGGCAGCCCTGGCCGATCCACTGGGACGAGAACTCCAACCCTTCGGTCCCTGCCCCGGCAACGCCCGGCGGCGTCACCAATGCCTCCGCCGGGGTGGGCGTCGCGCCGGCGGTGTCCTACGGCACCGGATTCGACGTGTCCGTGCCGGTGAAGGGCGGCAACGTGCTCAACATCACCACCCGCTCGCCGGGGCCGCGCGGGGGCCTGGCCGTGATGCTGGAGGGCGCCAGCGCGCCGCTGGCCTTCGTGCTGATGGCCAACAACCAGCGCTTCGACAGCCGTCTGGCGGTGATGGTCGCCGGGCGCGGCCCCAACGCCAGGGCGCAGGCGTCCGGCGGCTTCGGCCGGCCCGGCGAGCCGGTGACGGGGGCGGCGCAGCGCCTCTCCATGCTGGACGGGGTGGCGCCGGCGCAGGCGGTGCCGCTGGGCGTGTCCGGCCTGTCGCCGGACGACATCCGGGCGTGGCGCCTGGGCGACCGGATCTACCTGCGCACCCGGGCCAGGGTGGTGTCGCCGCAGCCGGTCGGCAGGGAGTTCGGCATGGACGGGGTGGCGATCTTCGAGATCCCGGCGGTGCCGAGCGTGCTGGTCACGGCCGGCGGCCAGCTCGTGCCGATCCACTTGCAGGAGCGTTGACATGGCTGCATTCCCGGGCCGCATGCCGTCCCTCCGCCTGCCGCGCATGGCCGTCGTCGGCAGCGCCCGCGTGCGCGCGTTCCTGGGCATCACGGTGCTGGTCGGGCTGCTGCTCGCCGTTTATTGGCTCGCCCAGCCGAAGGTGCCGCCGGCCTCCACGGTGGCGCGCACGCCGCCGCTCGACCCGAAGCCCGGCGACGCCAACAACAACGACTACCTGCGCAACCTCGCCATCGAGAAGTCGCACCGCGACGCGGAAACGGCCCGGGAGACGGGGCAGACGGCGACGCCTGACATGCGCGCGGCGGAAACCACGCCCAACGTGCAGCCGCCGCCGGCGGTGTCGCCGCAAGGGCAGCCCAAGACGGGGGCCACGCCCGCCGCCGCGGCGCCCGCCACCACGACGCAGGGAGGCGGGCAGCACAACGACAAGGAGGACGACGCGGCCAAGGCGGCGCGGCAGGCCTACCGCGACGCGATGCTGGCGCTGATGGCGAGCTGGGGCTCGAAGGCGTCGGCCGCCCACGTCGAGAT
>CAXUIQ010000444.1:0-3867 GCA_964250815.1 uncultured Acetobacteraceae bacterium | reverse complement strand
ATAGCCTCCCCGGTAGCCCATGGCCCGCAGCTCGCGCAGCAGCCGGCTCGCCCGCAGCTCGGGAAAGGCGGCCACGCGCTCGCGCAAACAAGCGTGGTAGGGGGCAAGCAGGGTTGGCCGCGGCGGACGCGGCGTGTAGGCCGGCGGCTCCAGCCCGCGCGCGATGTAGCGGCGGACCGTTTTGCGGTCAAAGCCGGTGCGCCGGGCAATGTCGGACACGCTCAGCCCTTGGCGGTGCAGGTCAAGGATCATCATAAGCTCTCCCAATCGGACCATCGGCGCCGCCTCCGTTTGACGAAGGCCATATCGCGCCGGATCAGCCCGGCCCCGCGGGCCAGGCACAAAGCTCAGCTTGGGGAGTTTTCGCCCGGTATGTCCGGGGAGTATTCAATCAGCGGCTACACATGGACGAGGCCGTGCTCAGGTCGGTGCTGCGCGCGGTGCGGGCGTCGGCGGCGGTGGAGGCATGATCACCATTCCCTCCGGCGTGCGCGTGCTGCTGGCGACGCGGCCGGTTGATTTCCGTAAAGGCGCCCATGGTCTGGCTGCCTTGGCGTCCGCCGTGCTGGGCGAGGACCCGTTCTCGGGCGTCGTCGTGGTGTTCCGGGCCAAGCGCGCGGACCGGGTGAAGATCCTCGTCTGGGATGCGAGCGGCCTGGTGCTGGTGTGGAAGCAGCTGCAGCAGGGGGCGTTCCGCTGGCCGCCGGTGATGGACGGGGCGATGCAGGTGTCAGCGGTGGAGTTCGCCGCCCTGTTCGACGGGCTGGACTGGGCGCGGGTGCAGGCGGTGCGGAGGATTCCCACGCCGACGGCAGCAGGGTAGGCTTCGCCACGATGCCTGCCGCGCCCGACCTGACAGCACCTTTGCCCAAAACGGCCGCAGCCCTGCGTGCCTTGCTGCTGGCGGCCCGGGCCGAGCGGGATGGCGCCTTGGCCGAGCGGGACAGCATCATGGCGGAGCGCGACCGGCTGGCCGCCGAGCGCGACGCGCTGGCGGCGCAGAACGACCGGCTGCGGCACCTGCTGCTGCGGCTCAAGCGCATGCGGTTCGGCGCCCGGTCCGAGCGCCTGCCCGAAGAGCAGCTGCAGCTCGGCCTGGAGGACCTGGAGCCGGCGATCGCGCAGGGCGAGGCGGAGGGCGAGAAGCGCGATCCCGCCCTGAAGCGCGAGCGCGCTGCCTGTCGCCGGGTGAGCCGAGGGGCGCTGCCCGCGCACCTGCCGCGGGTCGAGGTGACGCTGACGCCGGAGGACACCGCCTGCCCGTGCTGCCGCGGCGCCATGGCGGTCATTGGCCACGACAGTGCCGAGCGCCTCGACGTGATCCCCGCGCAGTTCCGGGTCGTGGTGACGCATCGGCCCCAGCCGCAAACGCTTCGCGTTTCGGCGAGCTGGCGTACCGGGCGTGCGCGGGCACGGTGGTGCAGGCGCCCGCCCCGGCCCGGCTGATCAAGGGCGGCCTGCCCACCGGGGCGCTGGTCGCGCACGTGCTGGTGTCGCGCCATGCCGACCACCTGCCGCTGTGTCGCCAGGCGCAGATCATGGCGCGGCAAGGCGTGGCGCTGGAGCGCTCCACCTTGGCGTTCTCGCCGAAATCCCCTGGGGGATTTGCGGCTGGGTGGGCTATGCAGCCGCCGAGATCGCGCCCGTGGTCAGCCGCTTGAAGGAGACCCTGCTGGGCTCGGCGCGGGTGTTTGCCGACGAGACCACGGTGCCGGTGCTCGATCCCGGCCGCGGGCGGACCAAGACGGGCTGCTTCTGGGCCTTGGCCCGCGACGACCGACCCTGGGGCGGGGCTGACCCGCCGGCCGTGGTCCACAGCTACGCCCCGGGCCGCGGGCAGGAGCACAACGACCGGCTGCTCGGGGCCTGCCGCGGCAGGCTGCAGTGCGACGGCTACGCGACCTGCAAGAAGCTTGCCGACCCTGCACGAGACGGGCGGGCCGGGGACGATGCAGCTGTGACGCTGGTGTTCTGCTGGGCGCACGTGCGCCGGGGCTTCCACGACCTGGCCAGGGCCGGCGCGGCGCCGATTGCCGTGGAAGCGCTGGCGCGCATCGCCGCCCTTTGCCGGATCGAGGCCGCCCTGCGCGGCAAGCCAGCGGCGGACCGGCTCGCTGCACGCCAAGCCAAGAGCCGGCCGCTGGTGGCCGACCTGCGCGCCTGGTTCGAGGCGCAGGTCGCGACATTGCCCGGGCGCGGCCCGACAGCCGGCGCAATCCGCTACGCGCTGAACCACTGGGACGGACTGGAACGGTTCCTCGACGACGGACGCATCGAGCTCGACACCAACAGCGTCGAGCGCGCCATCCGCCCGGTCAAGCTGTCGAGAAAGAACGCGCTCTTCGCCGGCAGCGACGAGGGGGGCGCAAACTGGGCCCACGTCGCCCCGCTCGTGGAAACCTGCAAGCTGAATGGCGTCACTCCGCAGCTCTGCTTCGCCGACCTGCTGACCCGCTTGGTCCAGGGCTGGCCGCAGGCGCGCATCGACGAGCTGATGCCCTGGATGTGGGCCACCGCGAAAGCCAGCTGACCGTCAACCCGCCAAAGCCAGGGTGGCGGAGCACCGCTTACGGATGAACGCCGCGTGTGGGCGCCCATCGGCGAGCGACCCGTCGCACCCGGCCATCATCGCTGCAAGGGGCTGCACGTCACGGCGTTCATCCGGCCGACCAGCGGCGAGGCCGTCCGGTCCTCAGCCAAGCCCGGAGGATTTGCGCGTGTCCACCGGCCTGTCCAGGCCCTTGCTCGAGGCCTTGCTTGCCCGCTTCGCCCAACAGGCCGGCGCAGGCCGCGAGCGCCACATCGTGCGCGCGCTGGACAACGCCGGCTGGCACGGCCCCAGAAACCTGGCCGTCCCTGACGGCACCACGCTGGCGTTCTTGCCGCCGCATCGCCCGGAGCTGCAGCCAGCCGAGCGACTGTGGCCGCTGGCCGACAAGCCGGCCGCCAACCGGCACCTCGCCACCTTGGCCGATCTCGACGCCGTTGTTGCCGAGCGCGGCCGCCGCCGCCATGCCGACGCCATACGCCCGCACACCAGCTTCCATCGGTGGCCCAAGCCGGTTCAACCGAACTGATCAGCCGGAATTCATATGACAGGTCCTGAATACCAACCGTTGAAGAGAGCCGGCAGCCGCCGACCCGATATGTCCTCGCCATCCTCAAGGCCAGGGCTGCGACCGACTCAATTCGGCAAAGTGACTATGGGGATCTGGGGATCCGGACTCTCCTGAAGGCGGGCGGCGAGCGCTACCATCAAGGCTTGCGCCAGACACATCGGGGCGGCAAGGGACCGGGAGAATGCGTATTCCCCCTCGGGAACCGAGAAAAGCACCCTCGCGCATTTCGCGATGGGGGACAACGTGCTGTCGGTGATGGCAATGACCGGCACCCCGGCCGCATGCGCCGCTTCCGTGATGCTGACCACCTCCTTGGCGTAGAACCTGAAGGAGATGGAGAACAGCAGGTCCTTCGGGCGCATGGCCCTCGCAATGTGAGTGGCGAGGCCGCCGTTGGCGTCCAGCAGGACCACGTTGCGCCCAAGCATGGTCAGGACATACCGGACGAACACCGCGATCGGCGCCGACCGGAGTTGACCCGCGATGTAGATCAAGTCGGCTTTGACCATGAGGTCAACCGCCTTCACGAGTTCGTCCTCGACGGTGTCGTTGAACAGGTCCTGCAAGGTCGCCATGTCACGGGCGACAAGGTCGCCCAGGAAACCCTTTGGACTGCCACGCTTATGGAGCCGCAGGTCGTCCCTCAGGGCGTTGACCCGCGCCTCGAATCCTGGTGCTGCGGTGGCGAGCCTCCGGTTGAACAGCTCCTTCAGATCCTTGAAGCCGTCATAGCCGAGGCTTTGCGCGA
>CAXUIQ010000443.1:0-3881 GCA_964250815.1 uncultured Acetobacteraceae bacterium | reverse complement strand
AACCGGCCAAACCAGCCGAAACCCGGGCCGTTTAAGCCACCCGCGCACAGGTCTCATAATCCATCGCTGCGGGCCGTGGCGCAGCATGGAGGCCGTTGAGTTCGCCACGCTGACATGGGTGGACTGGTTCAACAACCGCCGCCTGCTCGAGCCCATCGGCTACGTGCCGCCGGCCGAGGCCGAAGCCAAATACTACGCCGCCCTGGACGAGGTGCCCTTGGCAGCGTAGCACTCAAGCCAACACGCCTCCGGCAAACCCGGCGCGGTTCAAACCGTCGCCACGACGCGACAGGGTTCGCAAAGCGTTCGAGCTGCTTGAGCACAAGCGTCGCTTGATGCTCCTGACAGTGGCGGGGATCGTGGTGCAGCGATCCACGATCCGCTCCCCACCCTACCTGCCCGGCATGGCGCTGCACGCCAACGTCACGGAACGTCGTGGTCGGAAAGTTCGCGGGGTATCGCAAGGGTGATTGGTTTGTGTGCTCCTGCCACTACCCCGGCGGCGCGAGCAGCCCTTGCGCCCGGGCGCGGTCGAGCAGGGCCTTGAGCGAGGACGGCGCCCAAGCCTGCCCGCCTTGGGGCGGGGCATGGCGCAGCCGGGCGAGTTCGGCGCCCAGCTCAGCCAATGTCATGCCGGGCCGGCCCGCCACCAGCGCTGCTGCCACCTCGACCGCCCGCGACCGCGCCAGCACACCTCGGCGCGTTCGCCTCCGCGGCGCCGGCGCGATCAGATCCTTCTCCGCCAGCCCCTCGGCCGCGAGCAGGCGCACGGCGCGCACCAAGCGCTCCTTCGTGAACGGGCGCCGGCCGCGCGGCAGGGCAGCGTTGACGGCTTCGGCCACCTCCGGCCAGGGCATTTCGGGGCGGAGCGTGCGCACGACGGGCAGCCACTCGTCCAGACCCGGCAGCAGGTCGGCCACGCGCCCGCGCGCCTTGGCGGCGACCAGCCCCGCCCTGGTGCGTTCGCGGATCAGCGCGCGCTCGAACTCGGCCACGGCGCCCAGCATCTACAGCATCAGCACCCCGCTCGGCCCAGCGGTGTCGATCGGGTCGGCCAGGCTGCGGAAATGGACGCCGCGGGCCCGCAGCGCCTCGACGACCTCAAGCAGGTGGGACAGGGAGCGCGCGAGCCGGTCGATGCGCGCCACCACCAGGGTGTCGCCCCGGCGCACCCGGGCCAGCGCCGCGGCGAACCGCGGGCGTGCCCGGCTCGCCCCTGAAGCGTGCTCCTCGAACACCTCCAGGCAGCCGGCTGCACGTAGCACATCGAACTGCGGGGCGAGGTCCTGGTCCTCGGTGCTGACGCGAGCGTAGCCGATCAGAGGCATGGCTCAGCCGTCACCCCCAGGGTGCGCCGCCCAAGGGTCCACGACCCCGGTGTCCAGGTCCGCGTAGTGCCGGACGTTGCGGGTGGCGACGGCCGCGCGCCGGGCCAGCGCGATGCCGCCGATCAGGGTGTCGCGCACATCCACCGTGCGCCCGGCCGCCTCGCGCCGGGCGGCGAGCAGGCCCGCGGCATCGGCCGCTGCCCGGTCGAGCAGGGCGACGCGCCCAGCCAGGTCCTCGCGCAGCAGGGCAGCAAACGCCGCTTCCAGCGCCGTGCGCTTCCGGCCCTCCGCCATGCGGGCGAGGCCGAACCGGACCTCGAACGCGCTCACGGTCGTGGTCCAGACCCGCTCGGCGTCCTGTGCGTCAAGCCACCGCACCACGGCGGCATCAGGCGGGTCGCGCATCAGCGCCGACAGCACGTTGGTGTCGAGCAGGATCATGCCCCGCTCAGGTCCGCCGGGCGCGCGGCATGGCCGTGCAGCTCGGGCAGGTCCTCACGGAAGCCCAGGCCGGCGAAGCGCCGGGCGATGCGGGTGCCGAGCGGCTCCGCCCGGGGCTGGTCATCGGAGGCTGCGGCGGCGCGCAGAATGTCGCGCACCTCCTCTTCCATGCTGTGGCCGCGCTGGGCCGCGCGCTCCTGCAGGCGGCGCTTCACGTCCTCGTCCAGGTTGCGCACCAAGAGCTGGGCCACCATCGCCTCCTCATCACGTGCTATCATGATAGCGCAGCGATTGGCGGCGGACAACGCCGATTTTTCACCTGTCGCGAGTTGTCCTGAAACGGTCGTTTGAAGGCGCGCACAAACCTGAAAACCCGGCCAGCCCCAGCGGGCGGGGCAGGAGAAAGGCGGCGAAACCGCAGCTTCCTTGCGTCTGCGCAGCTCTGGACGGACACCGGCCCAACACCGCGGCGGAGGCCGGCCAAACGCGCTGGCTGAAAGCGGCAGCGAGGCGCCGATCGGCATGGCAAAATAAAACAGTTGTTGGGCGTTACAGCCCGGTTAGACCGCATGTCCGTCTGCGTCGGGGCGGCTCGCCCTACACTGCGCGGGGTCAACGAGGGTTGCCCGCCAGGGCGGGCCTATCCTCAGCGCAGAGGGACGAGCCGTGGAGCAGCATACAGAAACATTCGTGGGTTTGGACGTGGCCAAAGCGCGGCACGCCGTGGCTGTTGCCGAGGATGGGCGACAGGGTGAAGTCCGATACCTCGGCGAGATCGGCGCCGACCCGGAAAGCGTGCGCCGCCTTGCCGCCAAGCTGGAAAAGCGGCACGGGGGTCGGCTGCACTTTTGCTACGAGGCGGGCCCGACCGGCTACGGCCTTTACCGGCAATTGACCAAGCTGGGGCACAACTGCACCGTGGTCGCGCCGTCGCTGATCCCGCGCAGGCCCGGCGACCACGTCAAAACCAACCGGCGCGACGCCCAGCAACTCGCCCGTCTGCTCCGCTCTGGCGAACTCACCGCGGTGTGGGTGCCCGACGAGGCGCATGAGGCGATGCGCGACCTAGTCCGCTCGCGGGACGCAGCCGTGGCGGATCTGCGCCGCAAGCGGCAGGCCATCTCGTCCATGATGCTGCGCCAGGGCCGGGTGTTCCCGGGCAAGAAGACCTGGGGTGCCACCTACCGGCACTGGCTGGAAAAGCAACGCTTCGAGCATCCCGCGCACGGGTTGGTGCTGCAGGACATGCTGCTGGCCGTCCGGCACGCGGAGGAACGATTGGAGCGGATCGAGGCCACCATTGTTGAGTTCCTGCCCACCTGGTCGCTCGCGCCCGTGGTGGAAGCGCTGCAAGCGCTGCGCGGCATCGGGCTGATCGGAGCCGTCACCATCATGGCCGAGATCGGCGACCTGCGCCGTTTCGAGAACCCGCGCCAGCTCATGGGCTATCTCGGCCTCGTGCCCGGCGAGCGCTCGACCGGCGACAGCGTGCGCCGGCTCGGCATCACCAAGGCCGGCAACGGTCGGGTCCGCCGCACGCTGGTCGAGAGCGCGTGGAGTTACCGCCACCTGCCCCGGACCGGCCCTGCCAAGCAGTATGTCCACCAGCGCCTGCCGCCTGCGGTGCGCGACATCGCGACCAAGGCGCAGGCGCGGCTCTGTGCCCGCTACAGGGCTCTGTCAGGCAAGGGCAAGACGCTGACCGTGACGGTGATCGCCCTTGCCCGCGAACTCGCGGGCTTCGTGTGGGCAATCGGGAAGGAGGTGCAAACGGCCTAGATCGCGCCGCTTCCAAACGCCCACCAGCGCGCAAGGATGGGGGCGGGGCCGCGGCAGAGGAATTCCCGCCTTACGTTATGTGGCCGGCATCGCCGACGCCCGCTCTTAGACTGGGAACGCCTCGGACGCATACTCGGAACTGCGGTAGCCAACCCGCGCATCAGAGCTTGATCACCGACGTCTACAGGCCCCGCCTCCTCCCCTGCGCGCTCATCCGCACCAAACCACCGCTACCGCGGAAGGAGATGCACGCCTTCATCCTTGAAAACGGACATCAGAGCGTAAACTGACGCGCAAACTGTTGAAGCAGCGGCGTCGTTCCGTGCCGGCCGG
>CAXUIQ010000442.1:0-3881 GCA_964250815.1 uncultured Acetobacteraceae bacterium | reverse complement strand
CGGGCGAAGATGACAAGCTGCCGCTGGCCGCCGGACAATTCGTGGAAACTGCGGCCGGCGAGGTCGGCGATGCCGAACCGGTCCAGCGACGCGCGCGCCGCCGCCTCGTCCCTTGCTGATGGCTGCGCGAACAGGCCGATCCGGCGGGCGCGGCCCATCAGCACCATGTCGAGGACGGTGTAGTCGAAGCTGACTTGGAATAGCTGTGGAACGAAAGCAGTCTGGCCGGAAAGGGAAATCCGACCTTTGGTGGGGCGAAGTATGCCGAGCAGCAGCTTTAATAACGTGGTCTTGCCGCGGCCGTTGGGTCCAAGCAGGGCCATGATCTGGCCTTTGCGGACGGCGGCCGAGTAGCCCCGGAAGACCCATTGACCGGGACGATAAGCGTGGCCGAGATCCTGGAATGAAACGGCTTCAGTCACCGCCCCATCCCCGCGCACCATGCTTCCAAAGCAGGGCGGCAAAGACCGGAGTCCCGCCCAGCGCCATCAGCACCCCGATTGGCAGTTCGGCCGCTGGAAAGCTTCGAGCGAGGTCGTCGATCACAAGCGTGAACAGCCCGCCGAGCATGGCCGCCGTCGGCAGCAAGCGCCGATGGTCACCGCCCACTAGCATGCGCGCAAAGTGCGGCACCACAAGCCCTACCCATCCCACGATGCCGCTGACCGACACTTGGGCGGCAACGATCACGGCGACAAACGTCACCATCATCCAGCGCAGCCGCCTGACCTGAATGCCAAGTGCCGCCGCGTCCGCATCACCAAGAGACAATAGGTTCAGGCGCCATCGCAGCGTCAGCAGAACCGCGCCCGCACCGAATACAGGGACAGCCAGCACAAAGACCTTGCGCCGGTCGGCATCGGCGAAGCTGCCCATCAGCCAATAGACCAGGGACGGCAACTGCGTGTCCGGATTGGCGAGGAATTGTGCAAGGCTGATGATGGCCGAGAAGAAGGCGGAGACGACGACGCCCGCCAGCACAAGGCTGAGGATGCCGCCGCCGGCAAGTTGGGTAAGCGCCGCGGCGACAACAAGCGCGAGCATGCCGCCGGCAAACGCCACCGCGATGATTGCCGTATCGGGAAGCCCAAACAGGATACCCAGAACAGCCCCGCACGCTGCGCCAGCCGAAATACCGATCACATCCGGCCCGACCAGTGGATTACGGAATACGCCCTGGAGCGTCGCGCCAGCCATCCCAAGGCCAGTGCCGGAAAGCGAGGCCAAAGCGACACGCGGCAGGCGCACAACTTGCACGACGACAAGTTCGTTGTCGGTCCAGTGACCATGTTCCGGAAATGGCATGGGTGAAACCAGCGCAAGCACGATACGGCTGACGGTCATGAACGGCACTGGAAAGACGCCGCACCATAGCGAAACCGGAATCGCCAGCATGAAGGCGCTCAACAGCAGGTAGGGTATCATGTGCCGGGTCGCGCGGTTCGCTGTCCCTACGTCAGCCAAGGCGGTTTGCCGCTTATTCAGCGTCGCGGCCCGAAAAGTGCCGCGCCAGTGTCTCCATGTATTGTTCCACGCGCCAGCCGTGGCGCGTCTGTGCTATGGGATAGCGCACGCCGGGGTCATGGTCCCGGCGATCGAACAGCGCGCCCCAGTAGGACGTCATCCCGTAATAGACGGTGTCCATGGCGGCAAGATTGAAGATCAGGTGCTTACGGGTCAGCCGCCGGTTCATCGGTGGCAAAGTTCCATGCACAATGCTCGGTTGGAATATCACGGCATCGCCTTTACGCAGCGTTGGGGCGGTCTTGGTCAACCCTAATGCTGCGGCACGTGGGTCCAGTATCCCAAGAGTATAGGCGTAGATTGTCCCGATTACCGGATAATGCGTCGCCGGCGTGAAACGAGCTGGCAGGTTTTCCAGAATCGCTATGAAATCCGGGCGCTCGGTCAGTACGTCCTCGCGTATGGCGCGCGAAATCAGCCGATGGCTGCCGGGATAGAAATACAATGGACCAGAGTCGGGATCGATGTCCTCCAGCGCGCCCCAAACACGCAGTTCCGCCTCCCATGGGTCGGGGGCGGCCGTGTTCAACGTGTCGGTATGCGAGGGATTAGGTGCGCCGGGTGGTGCGGCGAGGCTGTACAATCCTGAAAACGGGTTGCGCAGCACCGGCTCAGCCTTGAAGCGCCGCCGCGCGAAGTCCAGCAACGCTGGCCGGAAGCACAGCGCCTGCGTCGGCTCATGCTCGGCATGGTAGGCTCCCAACTCGCCATTTACGAGCCGCTGTGGCGCACGGCCATCGGGGTCGCATTGGCCGGGAAAGCGTTTAGGCAGTTCGGCCAAGATGCCCTCGAACCCGGCCAGATGTGCATCGACCAGGGATTCCGGCAACAAGCCACGCCAAACGAAAAAGCCGTCGCGATCGAGTTGTTCCATGAATTGATCCGCCTGATCGTCGGATAGCGGTTCGGGCATCTTCACTCTCCCTTTCCCTGGTTAGCAAAGCGCGCATAGCCGGCAGACTGGCTGTTGGCGGGGATGCCGAGCATCGTATCGAGATCAGAGCTAGAGGGGACGATGCCAAGCTCACGCGCATAGGTCTCTCGCATCATTGCACGAAGCCGGGGCCGCAGGTCCGGGTGCAACAGTTCCGCCGCCCAGCGCACCAGCAGCGGGTCCTCCACAATGCCGCCGAAATACACGCTGCCGCCTTCGGGCATCTGGTAGACGCGACGTGCCGTGATGGCGCCAAGACCACGCCATCGCGGCTCGCGCATGAATGAAGTAGGGGTAGGAGACGCTGGCAGCGCACCGCCAGGACGCAGAATGATCGCGTCCGGATCAAGCGCGAGAACGTGCTCGGCGTCGAGTATGGCTGGATTGGACGCAGTGGTCGCATTGTCCGAACCCGCCAGGGCCAGCAGCCGGGCGTATGGATTACCCTTACCCCAGGCAATGATGCGCCCACCGCTGAAAAAGCCGATGGCCAGCACCCTAGGGTTTGGCGAGTGCGGCTGGGCCGCCTGTTCCTCAGCGGTTTCGGCCATGGCGCTGTGATAGTGCGCCTCAACCATCTCGGCGCGTCCATATTGGCCGAGGGCCTCGGCGTAGGGACGCGCCTTGGCTAACGCAGATGCCTCGCCGCCAGGCATGCCCACGGCAACCACTGGTAGCCCTATTCGCCGCAGCGCAGGCGCCTGGAAATACCAAGCGAACACTGCGCCAGGATGCAGCCTTAGCAGGGCTTCCACCATGCCGCCGCGCCCACCCCCTCGCGGCAGCGATGGCTTGGTGATGATGTCAGGGTATACTTGGCTAAGCAGATGCCTGTTCAGCGGCCATGGCGCCGGATTTGTCAGCACGGTATCTGGCCGACGTGTCACGAACAGGTAATCCGCCACCACTGGCGCCAAAAAGGCCGATCCGCGATAGGGCAGATCGACACTGATCGTCCCGCCGATGGCGTCCGTTACGCTCTGGGTAGGGCCGGTGGAAGGCGGCAACGGCGGATCGGGACGTGCCACCGCCAGCGTGAGCGCGGCAAGCACGAGAAGCGGCGCTGCGCCGGTTAGAACACGAGAAGGCCATCGACGGACCTCAACGTCGCCCGATCCATCCTCCACCGGCTTAGAACGTCCTCTGGATGCGGAACGTCGCCGCCAGCGGCTCACCGGGATAGACAATCGAGGCATTGGTCGCGGACACGTAATAGCGCTGGTTCAACACGTTGTTCAGGTTTACCGAGAAGCGCCAACCCCCGGTCTTGTAATACATCGTCGCATCGACATCCACGTAGGCTGGCATGTGGTAAGGCGACCCGAGCGAGACGGTGCGCGCGGATTCAGCGTGGAAGCCGCCGCCGAAACCAAGGCCAGCCAGCGGCCCGTTCTGGACCTCATAAACGCTCCACAGCGATGCC
>CAXUIQ010000441.1:0-3889 GCA_964250815.1 uncultured Acetobacteraceae bacterium | reverse complement strand
AGCAGGTCCAGCACCGCCCGGCGATAGTGGCCGCGGTAGGAACTGCGGATAGTAGGCCTGTGCGGCTGAGCGGAACAGAAAAGCAGCATAAGGCTTCTATCGCTCCAGGACGCGGTAGATCGTAGCTGGATGGACGTTGAACGTCCTGGCGACGGCGCTGATGGATTTCCCGTCTCGGACGAGGTCTCGTGCGAGTTCCTGCTGGTCGGGCAGCATTTTCTTTGGCCTGCCGAAGGCCACGCCGCGCGCCTGAGCGGCCAGCCTGCCTTCCTGTGTGCGGCTGAGAATGAGGGTGCGCTCGAACTCAGCGATGCCGGCAAAGACCGTCATGATCATCCGGCCGGACGGGCTTGTCGTATCGGCCCATGGCTCATCAAGTGACTGTAACCCTGCTTTCTTTTCGGTGATGCGCTCAGCGATCCGCAGCAGTTCGGAGGTGGAGCGGGCCAGCCTGTCGAGGCGCGTCACCACCAGCACGTCGCCTTTGCGGAGTTGATCGAGCAGCTTCTCAAGCTTGGGGCGGTGGCGCGCGACGCCGGAGATCTTTTCTTCGAACAGCTTGTCGCATCCGATGGCGGACAGGCGTTGGCATTGGCTGGTCAGGGTTTGTTCGTCCGTCGAGACCCGGGCATAGCCGAGCTTCACGAGAGGTCCTCCGGGGCTTCGCAAAACATATTGCTAAAAGAACGGTTTCCGCATAGGTGTTCTGCGAAGAAAAAGGCGTGTGATTTCAGTTGGCATTCTCTCTGCCGCAAATGTCCTAAGTTCCGCACGCTATGCCCACTCGCCACCTGTCCGACGAGCAGCGGCGGCATTACGCCCGTTTTGCCGCCGCACCCTCGCCGAACGAACTGTCGCGGTATTTCCACCTGGACAGCGGCGACCGGGAGGTCGTCGATGGGCTGCGTGGCGACCACAACCGCTTGGGCTTTGGCCTCATGCTCGGATCGGCCCGATTCCTGGGCGCCTTTCCCGGCGACGACTGCGACATCCCTCAGTCGGTCACGGCTTTCCTGATCGGCCAGTTGGGGCTGCCGCCACAGGCCGGGTTCAAAGGCTATTTCGACCACGGCGGCCAGCGCCTGCGCCACCTCGCCTTGATCCGCGAGCGCTACGGCTTCAGCGAGTTCGCCGACAGCGGACCGGCCCGGTTCCGCCTGACCCGATGGCTTTATGCGCTGTGCTGGAGCGGTGAAGACCATCCCGGCCCGCTGATCGAGCGCGCCACGTCTTGGCTGGTCGTCAACAAGGTGCTGCTGCCAGGTGTCAGCGTCCTTGAACGCTTTGTCGGCCGCATCAGGGACCGAGCACACAAGCGCCTGTGGACCCGCCTGGTGGCGGCGCTCGATGAGCAGCAGCGCACGCGGATCGCAGCCTTGTTTGACGAGACCAGTGAGGCCAACCTCGCCGCCCTGGACGAGCTGCGGACCGTGCCGACGCAGCGCTCTTCCGGTGAACTTCTTCTGCACCTCGACAGGCTCAAAGCCATCCGTGCCTTCGACCTGCGCCCGTCGCCACCCAAAGGCGTGCCGGCGGCGAGCCTGGAGCGGTTGGCGCGGGTCGCCCGGGTGGGCAAACCTTCCGCGATTGCGGCACTTCAGGAACCCCGCCGAACGGCGACCGTGGCGGCGCTGTTCCACACGCTGGAGACGGCGGCCCAGGATGACGCGGCCGAACTGGCAGAAGCGCTGCTCACCGACCTGGTCAAGGATGCCGAGGGCGCCGAAAAGAAAGCCCGGCTGAGAAGCCTGCGCGACCTCGACGATGCAGCGATCCTGCTGCGCGACATGGCGGCACTGGTCTTCACGGAGGATGCGCTGCCATTGGATCAATGGCGCGATGCGCTGTTTGAGCGGCTCCCGCGTGCCGACCTCGTTGCCGCCATGGCCGAGGTCGACGCGATTGCCAGGCCGCATGACGCCAGACCCTACGCAGAGCTTCGCACCCGATGGCGCCGGGCACGCCGCCTGTTTTTCAACATCGCCACCCGGCTGCAAATGGAGGCCGGACCTGGCGGCAAGGCGGTGCAGGAGGCGATGGACTATCTCGCCGGCGTCGCCGACTGGTCCAGTGCCAAGATGCGCGATGCGCCCACGGCGGCGGTCCCGAAAGCGTGGCGGGCGCATGCGCTGGACGCGCAAGGCCGCGTGGCCGATGCCAAGGCCTATGTGTTTGCGGTGATCGATGCCTGGCGCACCGCCGTCAAGCGCCGCGACATTTTTGCCAATCCCGGCACACGCTACGGCGACCCACGGCGTGGCTTGCTGGACGGAACGACTTGGCAGGAATCCAAGCTCGTGGTGTGCCGCGCGCTGAACCGCTCGCTTGACGCCGACATCGAGATCGCCGGGCTGGCAAAGCTGCTCGACGGCGCCTACCGCACCGTGGCCGAGCGGGCGGCGAGCAACCCAGACCTGCGCTTCGAGACCGTGCAGGGCAGGACGCGCCTTGTCGTCGCACCGCTCGACCGGCTGGAGGACCCCGAAACCCTGCGCGCCCTGCGTCCGGCCATCCAGGGCAGGATGCCGAAGGCCGCCATGCCCGACCTCTTCCTGGAGGTCATGCAGCGCACCGGCTTCGCCCAGGCCTTCACGCACCTGAGCGAACGGCACGCCCAGGTCGAGCAGTTCGAGACCAGCCTGTGCGCCGCCCTGGTCGCCGAGGCCTGCAACATCGGCATCGAGCCGGTCAGCCGGCAGGAGGTTCCGGCTTTGCGGCGCGAGCGCCTGGCCTGGGTCACCCAAAACTTCATCCGCCCCGACACCATCGCGGCCGCCAGCGCGCGCATCGTGTCCGCCCATGCCGCATTGCCGCTCGCCAGGCTCTGGGGAGCAGGCGACGTCGCCTCGGCGGACGGCATGCGCTTCACGGCACCCGCCAGCGCCATCCATGCCGGGCCCAACCCGAAATACTTCGGCCAATCCCGGGGCGTGACCTGGTATAACCTGATGTCCAACCAGTTCAGCGGCCTCAACGCCATCGTGGTGCCCGGCACGCTGCGCGACAGTCTGGTGCTGCTTGCCCTCCTGCTCGAGCAGGAAACCGAGCTGGAGCCGATGGAAGTCATGACCGACACCGCGGCCTATTCCGATGCCATATTCGGTCTGTTCTGGCTGCTGGGCTACCAGTTCAGCCCGCGGCTGGCCGACCTGGGTGACGCCAAGCTGTGGCGGATCGACCGCAAGGCCGACTACGGCCCGTTCAACAGCGTCGCCAAAGGCACCATCAACCCCGGCCTGATCCGCGAGAACTGGCCCGACGCGATCCGCCTGGCCGGATCGCTGAAACTCGGCCATCTCAAGGCGGCGGGCATCATGCGCACCCTCCAGGTCCGCGACAAACCCACCACACTGGCCCGCGCGCTCGCCGAAATCGGCAGGATCGCCAAGACCGTCCACATCCTGCGCACCGTCGACGACGCCGGGTTCCGCAGGCGCACCCTCACCCAGCTCAACCATACCGAACTGCGCCATCGCCTCGGCCGCCGCATTCACCACGGCGAGCGCGGCGAGATCAGGAGCCCGCTTCGGCAAGGGCAGGAAGAGCAACTCGGATGCCTCGGCCTCGCGCTGAACGCCGTCGTGCATTGGAACGCCATCTACATGCAGGAAGCCATCCATCAAGCCAGGGCAGACGGCACGGATGTCCGCAACGATGACCTCGCCCACCTTTCCCCATTGATCTGGCGCCATCTCAACTTCCTCGGGCGATACGACTTCTCGCTGCCCGACACCGTCCGCAACGGCGGACTCAGGCCCCTCAGGAACCCTAATTCCGCATGGGAGTTTTGAATAGCCTTATGCTGGTTTCCTGGTCCGCTCAGCCGCACAGGCCTAATGCTTGCAGGCCGTGATCGCCGTGCGGCCTCTCACGGGCGTCTGACTGTGCG
>CAXUIQ010000440.1:0-3901 GCA_964250815.1 uncultured Acetobacteraceae bacterium | reverse complement strand
TTCGGCGTCATGCCGAACGACTTGCCGAGCGCCATCAGGCTCGGCATGACGCGGGCGAGGTTGTTCAGCTCGACCGAGCCGCGCTTGCCCTGGACATGCCGCTGTTCGAGCGCATCCATGGCGTCGGCGGCCGCCAGCCCGCCCTTGATGTAGTGCATCATGGCCGAATAGATGTCGCTCGCCTCGACGTGGCCGGCGAGGGCCAGCTTGTTCATGCGCGTCTCATAGGCCGCCATCGCCGACAGCTCCTTGCCGCCGCCGAGGCTCGCCAAGGCCTGTTCGCCCTCGTAGACCTGTCGCCACGGCACGTTCGCCTCGCGTGCCACGGCGAGAATGTGCTCGCCGAGCGCCTTCTGACCTCCGTTGTTCTCCGACCGGGTCGCGAGATCCTGCGTCATGCGTTGGAAATCGGTATAGGCGTCGTCAGCCGCCTCAACGGGCTTCCTGATACCCTCGCCGAAGCCGCGTACCTGTGCGAAGGCCATGCCGGCCATCCCGAGGTCGGGGGGACGCTCGGCCAGTTGCCCCCGGGCGCCGTCATCCTGGTCGAGAATATCGCCGACGTGAACCGCCTCGCCGACGAGGCCGGGCCGGACGAGACCGCATGGGCCGCCCCGCCGCTGCCCACCGCGACCAACCGGGGCTTCTGCGTCTCCGACTGCGCGATGTCGATGCCGGTCGCGACCACCGACACGCGCACGCGCCCGACCAGGTTCTCGTCGATCGCGGAGCCGAAGATGATGTTCGCGTCCTCCGCCACCTCCTCGCGGATGCGGTTGGCCGCCTGGTCCACCTCGAACAGCGTCATGTCGTCGCCGCCGGTGATGTTGATGAGGAGGCCGCGCGCCCCGCCCATGCTGGTGTCCTCCAGCAGCGGGTTGCTGATCGCGGCCTCCGCGGCGCGGATCGCGCGGTTCTCGCCCTCCGCCTCGCCGGTGCCCATCATGGCCTTGCCCATCTCCGCCATCACCGTGCGGATGTCGGCGAAGTCGAGGTTCACCAAGCCCGGCGCCACCATCAGGTCGGTCACGCCGCGCACGCCCATGTACAGGACGTGGTCGGCCATCTTGAACGCCTCCTTCCAGCCGGTCCGCTCATTGGCGAGGCGGAACAGGTTCTGGTTCGGGATCACGATCAGCGTATCGACGAACTGCTGCAGCTCGGTGATGCCGGCCTCGGCCGCCTTGCCCCGCCGGGCGCCCTCGAAGGTGAAGGGCTTGGTGACCACGCCGACCGTCAGCACGCCGCGCTCGCGGGCCATGCGGGCGATCACCGGCGCGGCGCCGGTGCCGGTGCCGCCGCCCATGCCGGCGGTGATGAACACCATGTGGGCGCCGTCCAGGTGCCGCATCAGCTCGTCCGCCGCTTCCTCCGCGGCGGCGCGGCCGATCTCGGGCTTGGCGCCGGCGCCGAGTCCCTGCGTCAGGTGCGGCCCCAGTTGCACCCGGCGGTCGGCCCGGCTGTGCATGAGCTGCTGCGCGTCCGTGTTGGCGACCACGAAATCCACGCCCTGCAGGTTCAACGCAATCATGTTGTCAACGGCGTTGGTGCCGCCGCCGCCCACCCCGATCACGGTGATGCGCGGCGTGAAGTCGGTGTGGCTCTGCTGCGGGACAGTGAGGTTCAGGGTCATCGAAGCTCTCCCAGGCTGGGTTTGGCGATAAGGCACGGTTAACGTTAGTTTCGGATTAGCACAGGTATCACGGCGTAAGAAATATTACAGTCGGTTGCGGATGAAATTGACGGCGCGCCCGATCCACCCGGCCGGCCGGTCGTCGGACAGGTCGATGTCGGCCAGCGTCCGCCCCACGCCGCCCGCCCAGTTCAGCAGGCCCGCCGCGGTGGCGAAGCCCGGGCCGGACACGTCCTCCGCCAGCCCACGCAACGGCAAGGGGCGGCCCAGGCGCACCTGGCGGTCGAGCACCCGGCCCGCCATCTCCCGCGCGCCTGCCAGTTGGCTGGCGCCGCCGGTCAGCACGACGCGCGTGCCGACCTCCCGCGCCATGCCGGCGTGGTCCAGGCGCTCGCGGACCAGCTCGAACGTTTCTTCCAGGCGCGGGCGGATCACGTCCACCACCTGGCTGCGCGGGACCTTGGCGAAGTGGTGCTCCTCCTCGCCCACCAGCGGCACCGACAGGATCTCCCGCTCGTCGTCCGGGCTGCCTTCCGCGTTGCCATAGACGGTCTTCAGCCGCTCGGCGTCGGCGACCGAGGTGGAAAGCACCCGCGCCAGGTCGTTGGTCACGTGGCTGCCGCCCACCGCAAGCTGCGCCGTGTGCAGCAGGTTGCCCTCGCTCCACACGCCGATCCCCGTGGTGCCGCCGCCCATGTCGATCACGGTGGCGCCCAGTTGCCGCTCGTCTTCCACCAAGGACGACAGCCCGGCCGCCAAGGGCGCGCTGACCAGCTCCGAGATGTAAAGCTCGCAGCGCAGCACCGTGGTCTCCAGGTTGCGCAGCGCCGTCGCGGCCGCGTCCACCACGTGCAGCCGGGCCGACAGCATGTCGCAGTGCAGGCCGCGCGGGTCGGCAACCCCGAGCGTCGCGTCGGCGGCGAAGCCGAGCGGCAGGGCATGGATGGTTTCGCGACCCTCGAAGGCCGCTCGGGCACGGCCCTCCTGCACCACGCGCCGCACGTCCGCCGCAGTGACGGCGCGCCCGCCCACCGGCCACTGCACGCCGAACAGCCGGCTTTCCGGCACGCCGCAGGTGAGGTTCACGACCACCGAACGCAGCCGGTGGTCCGCCCCGATCTCCGCGTCGCCCACCGCGCCGCGCACCGCCTGCTCCGCCCCGTCCAGGTCGGTGATCCCGCCCGCCCGCACGCCGCGGGACTGCCGCATCCCGAAGCCGAGCACGCGGAGCTTGCCGTCGCCGTCCACCCGGCCGATCAGGCACGTGACCTTGGTGCTGCCCACGTCCAGCACGCCGAACGGGCCGGCGCGCAGCGGGCGGCGGGGCGGCGGGTCCGCGGCCATGGGCGGCGGCAAGTGCGGAAGGAGGGACCGGCCGGGGTCCGGCTTGCCGGCAACCAGCCGGGCGACGCGAGGCTCGGCGTTGCGGGTCATGTCGTTCATTCCCGCCCCCTCACGTCGGCCGGCGCGGGTCGGGGGGCACCGGCAGCGGCGGCTCCGGCAACGGGCGGACCACCAGCCGGTCAGGCAGGCGCAGGTCGAAGGCCTGCACCGGGCGGTCCAGCAGCGCCTGCGCGGTGTGCAGCTCCACCAGCCGGGCCATCGCCGGCGCTTCCGCGCCTTCCGGCAGCAGCACGTCGGCGCCGTTGGTGAGCCGGAGGTTCCACCGGCGCGCGCCCCCCCGCCCACCGGCGGCCCCGCGGGCGCGGCGCGGGGGCACGGCCGCGCGCTGGTCCAGCAAGGCCGCCGCGTGCTCCGGGGCGCCGGGTCCGACGACCAGGGGCAGGGCGGCGAAGGCGGCGGCGTCCTTCGCCGGATCCTGCTCGGCGACCGCCTGGCCCGCCCGGTCGATCAGCACGAACTTGCCGCCGTTCTGCCACAGGGCGAAAGGATGGCGCTCGGTGATCTGCACCACGAGGGTGCCGGGCAGGCGGCGCTCCACGGCGGCATGCTGCACCCAGGTCAGCCGCTCAAGCCGCGCCCGCGCCGCGTCCAGCGATACGCCCAGCAGCTTGTCGCCCTTGGACACGCCCAGCGCCGCGCGCAGCACGGGTTCGGGCGTCAGCGACCGGCCCTCGACCACGATGCTCCGCACCGGAAGCCCGGCGCCGCCGGCGATCCAGTCCCGCAAGGACGCGATGGAACGGCCCGGCTGCATCGTCCGCACCAGGGCCGCGCCGCCGGCCAGCAGCGCCACGCCGGCCAGCCCACAGGCGATTGCGCGGCGCTGCCGCCGCAGCAGCAGCCGCCAGCGCGACGGCCTGGTGT
>CAXUIQ010000439.1:0-3902 GCA_964250815.1 uncultured Acetobacteraceae bacterium | reverse complement strand
GTGGGCTACCAGCCGACGCTCGCCACCGACATGGGCGCGCTGCAGGAGCGCATCACCAGCACGAACAAAGGCTCCATCACCTCGGTGCAGGCCATCTACGTGCCCGCGGACGACCTGACCGACCCGGCGCCGGCGACGAGCTTCGCCCACTTGGACGCAACGACGGTGCTGAACCGCGCCATCTCCGAGAAGGGCATCTACCCGGCGGTGGACCCGCTCGACTCCACCTCGCGCAGCCTGGATGCGCGCATCGTCGGGCAGGAGCACTACGAGGTCGCCCGCGAAGTGCAGCGCGTGCTGCAAACCTACAAGAGCCTGCAAGACATCATCGCGATCCTTGGCATGGACGAGTTGAGCGAGGACGACAAGCTGGTCGTCGCCCGCGCCCGGCGGATCGAGCGCTTCCTGTCGCAGCCGTTCCACGTCGCCGAGGTGTTCACCGGCAGCCCCGGCATCTTCGTGCCGATCGCCGACACGGTGCGCAGCTTCAAGGCCATCGTCGAGGGCAAGTACGACCACCTGCCGGAAGCCGCCTTCTACATGGTCGGCACGATCGACGACGCCGTGAAGAAGGCCGAGGGCATGAAGGTCGCCGCCTGATGCCGACGCTGCTGGAGATCGTCAGCCCCGACCGGCTGCTGCTGTCGCAGCCGGTCGATATGGCCGTGATCCCGGCGGCGGAAGGGGACATGGGCGTGCTGCCGGGCCATGCGCCCATGATCGTGCTGCTCCGGGGCGGCACGATCGCCCTGCACGAGGGCGGGCGCGTCACCAGCCGGCTGTATGTCAGCGGCGGCTTCGCCGAGGTCACGCCGGAACGCTGCACCGTGCTGGCCGACGAGGCCGTCGCGGTCGGCGAAGTGTCCCGCAGCGCTGCCGAGGGACGGCTGGCCGAGGCGGACGCCGCCTATGCTGCGGCGGACAAGACGGACATCCCGGCGCTGGAAGCCGCGATGCAGCGCCAGCAGGCCGCCCGCGCCATGGTGGCCGCCGCCGAGGCCGCCTGAGCCTGCAACCTCGCGGCAACATGACTTTCGGCACTGCCGGCCTGCCGGAACCCCTTTGCCACGCCTCCAGTTAATACGGCTGTCACGCCGGCCTGTGGTGGCCGGAACACCTGATCGAGACAGCCATCGGATGAAGCACTGGCGCATTGCGGACGTCGCTTGGGATCGTTTCGACCCGGCTTCGGTCGATTCCGACATCGTCCCGCTTGTCAAGGCGGCGGCGATGGTCGAGCGGAACGGGATGGACTACGCGGCCTACCTCGGCCGCGTGTTCCGGGACGACCCTGATTTCCGGGGGGCGGCGGACAATTGGGCGGTCGAGGAGGTCCAGCATGGCGATGCGCTCGGCCAATGGGCCATGCTGGCCGACCCGGCCTGGGATTTCGAGGCGGCCTTCGCCCGCTACCGCGCCGGCTACAAGCTTCCCTTGGAGGCCGACGCCTCGGTCCGGGGGTCGCGCACCGGCGAGCTGATCGCGCGCTGCATGGTGGAGACCGGGACCAGCAGCTACTACACGGCACTGGCCGACGCCGCCAAGGAACCCGTGCTGCAGCAGGTCTGCCGACTGATTGCCGCCGACGAGTACCGGCACTTCAAGCTGTTCTACGACCACATGCGCCGCTACCTCGCCCGGGAGAACCTCGGCATGGTATCCCGGCTGCGCATCGCCGCCGGCCGGATCACCGAGAGCGAGGACGACGAGCTGGCCTACGCCTTCCATTGCGGGAACGAGCCGGAAAGCCTGGCCTACGCCCACGACCGCTGCATCGCCGCCTACATGGGCCGGGCCATGGGGTTCTACCGCCTGCGCCACATCGAGCGCAGCATGGGGATGGTCCTGAAATCGGTGGGCTTGCCGCCCCGAGGCAAGCTTTCCTCCCTCGGCACCAAGCTTGCCTGGACGCTGCTGCAGCGCCGGCGGCGCAAGTTCATGGGGAACGCTCCGCTGCCAGCCTGACGGGGCAGTGCATGTGGCGGAGGTTGGCAGCCGGCGTCCCGGTTGCTACACCGTCGAGAGCCGCCGGGTTAGCTCAGATGGTAGAGCACCTGATTTGTAATCAGGGGGTCGCGGGTTCGATCCCTGCACCCGGCACCGGCCCGACCGACACTCCGAACCGTCAATGCCGCTTCCCGTCCATGGGCTGAGCATTGGTAGCGCGGATCACCGCGGCAAGCAGGCGAAGGGCGTCCGGACCGCCTTGGTCGGACAGCGACCCGGTTTCCATCTCGGCCGCAAGGCTCTCGGCCTGCCCGGCGATCGTCTCGGCCGCGCGTTGCAGTGCCTGCTCGGCCAAGGCGAGCTGCAGGTCGTCGGACAGGGCAGTCCATTGAATGGGCCGCTTTGCGGCGGAGGCGGTGGGCATGGCGGCAACCCCAGGTGACGGATGCCGCGCATTCTCCGCTTTATAAGTTAAAACAATCCTTATAACGTTACACGAGGGACAAAGCGACGGCTGGCAGGGGGGCGAACCGCACCGCGACCTCCGCCGGGCCGTTCAGCCAGACCGGCGGGCAGACGCTGCCCAGCATCACGACCTGTCCGGCGCGCAGCCCGCCGAATGCAGCCGCTTCCTCCGACGCGGCGAGCCAAGCCAAGGCGGCCATGGGATCTCCCAGAAGGTCGGCACCGGTGCCCGCGCCGCGTTCATGGCCGTCCACCGATAGGCTGCCGGCCAGGCTGCGGAGATCGAGGCCGCGCCAGTCCGGAAACGGCGCGCCGAGGACCGCGCCCGCATGGAACACCTGGTCGGCAACCAGCGTCCGGCTGCCGAGCACATCGAGCGGGCCGTAGCGGTTCTCGACCACCTCGATGCCGGCCATCAGCTCGCCGACCGCCGCCGAGGCCTGGGCGCTGCTGCACTGGCCGGGCGGGAGGTCTTGCGCCAGGACCACGGCAAGCTCGCACTCGACGCCGGCGTGCAGGAACGACGCGAAGGTCAGCGTGCTGCCGCTGCCGTGCAGCCCGGCCTCGGCGACGAACCCGGCGAGCGGCCCGGGCAGGCCCAGGTACTCCTGCATGACCCGGGATGTGGCGCCAATCTTGAACCCGGCAGGGGGCTGCGCGCTGGTTAGCCGGGCAACGGCGAGTTGCGCTGCGATCCCGTCCGCAAGCGTGCGCGGCGCGACGCCGGGCGGCAGCCGATCCAGCACGCGCCGGCTCCGCCGCACGGCCATCAGCGCGTGGGCGGCACGCTCCGCGTCGAACGGGTCTGCATCGGCAAGATCGCTCATCAGGGCACCCGCCGCAATTCGTAGAGCGCCACGGTCGCCGCGGCCGACACGTTCAGGCTCTCCATCAGGCCCGGCATGGCCAGCCCGGCGATCTCGTCGCAGGTGTCCCGCGTCAAGCGGCGCAGGCCGGCGCCCTCGGCCCCCAGCACCAGCGCCACGCGCCGCTCAGCAAATGCTGTGCCCTGTAGCGGAGCGCCGCCGCTGTCAAGTCCGACCACCCACAGCCCCGCAGCCTTCAATACCGCCAGGGTCCGGGCCAGGTTCACGGCACGCAGCAGCGGCACCTGCTCCAAGGCGCCCGAGGCGGCCTTGGCCAGCACGCCCGTTTCTTCCGGCGCGTTGCGGTCCTGGGTGATCACGCAGGCGGCGCCGAACGCCGCGGCGCTGCGCAGTACGGCGCCGACGTTGCGGGGGTCGGCCACTTGGTCCAGCACCAGCACCGGCCCCGGCCGTTCCAGCACGGCCGAGAGCGCGGGAGGCGCCAGCAAGTCCGCAAGCAGCGCGGCGCCCTGGTGCACGGTGTCCCGGCCCAGCAGGTGGTCCAGCTTGGCGCGGTCCGCGCGCTCCGGGGCCAACGGCCAGGGCTGCGGCAGACGGGCTTGCAGCGTGGCTTCCGCTTCCTCGGTCAGCAGCAGGCGTTTCAGGCGGCGGGACGGGTTGGCC